>NZ_CP013023.1:5115000-5185000 GCF_001421015.2 Paenibacillus bovis | reverse complement strand
CAATCGAACCCGGAGATAGCTGGTTCTCCCCGAAATAGCTTTAGGGCTAGCCTCGGAAGGTGAGTCGCGGAGGTAGAGCACTGATTGGATGCGGGGCCCGCAAGGGTTACCAAGTTCAGTCAAACTCCGAATGCCGCAGACTTTATTCCGGGAGTCAGACAGTGGGTGCTAAGGTCCATTGTCAAAAGGGAAACAGCCCAGACCATCAGCTAAGGTCCCCAAGTGTGTGTTAAGTGGGAAAGGATGTGGAGTTGCTTAGACAACCAGGATGTTGGCTTAGAAGCAGCCACCATTGAAAGAGTGCGTAATAGCTCACTGGTCGAGTGACTCTGCGCCGAAAATGTAACGGGGCTAAACACACCACCGAAGCTATGGCTTGATACATTTGTATCAGGGGTAGGGGAGCGTTGAATTTAGGTTGAAGGTGTACCGTAAGGAGCGCTGGACAGAATTCAAGTGAGAATGCCGGTATGAGTAACGAAAAGATCAGTGAGAATCTGATCCGCCGAAAGCCCAAGGGTTCCTGAGGAAGGCTCGTCCTCTCAGGGTAAGTCGGGACCTAAGGCGAGGCCGAAAGGCGTAGTCGACGGACAACAGGTTGAAATTCCTGTACCACCGAAAGCCGTTATGAGCAATGGGGTGACGCAGGAGGGTAGTGACGCGGACTGATGGATGTCCGTCTAAGCAGTGAGGCTTGCATGTAGGTAAATCCGCATGCTCCAAGGCCAGGCTGTGATGGGGAGCGAAAATTACAGTAGCGAAGGTCATGATCTCACACTGCCAAGAAAAGCCTCTAGCCAGGAAGCAGGTGCCCGTACCGCAAACCGACACAGGTGGGCGAGAAGAGAATTCTAAGGCGCGCGGAAGAACTCTCGTTAAGGAACTCGGCAAAATGACCCCGTAACTTCGGGAGAAGGGGTGCCCCGGTAGTGTGAATAGCACGAGGGGGCCGCAGTGAAAAGGCCCAAGCGACTGTTTAGCAAAAACACAGGTCTGTGCGAAGCCGCAAGGCGAAGTATACGGGCTGACGCCTGCCCGGTGCTGGAAGGTTAAGGGGAGTGGTTAGCGCAAGCGAAGCTATGAACCGAAGCCCCAGTAAACGGCGGCCGTAACTATAACGGTCCTAAGGTAGCGAAATTCCTTGTCAGGTAAATTCTGACCCGCACGAATGGCGTAACGATTTGGGCGCTGTCTCAACGAGAGATCCGGTGAAATTTTAATACCTGTGAAGATGCAGGTTACCCGCGACAAGACGGAAAGACCCCATGGAGCTTTACTGCAGCTTGATATTGAACTGGGGTGCGATTTGTACAGGATAGGTGGGAGCCTACGAAGAGGGAGCGCAAGCTTCCTTGGAGGCGCCGTTGGGATACCACCCTGATCGCATCTGAGTTCTAACCTGGTACCGTGATCCGGTACAGGGACCGTGTCAGGTGGGCAGTTTGACTGGGGCGGTCGCCTCCTAAAATGTAACGGAGGCGCCCTAAGGTTCCCTCAGAATGGTTGGAAATCATTCGAAGAGTGTAAAGGCATAAGGGAGCTTGACTGCGAGACCTACAAGTCGAGCAGGGACGAAAGTCGGGCTTAGTGATCCGGTGGTACCGCATGGAAGGGCCATCGCTCAACGGATAAAAGCTACCCTGGGGATAACAGGCTTATCTCCCCCAAGAGTCCACATCGACGGGGAGGTTTGGCACCTCGATGTCGGCTCATCGCATCCTGGGGCTGAAGTAGGTCCCAAGGGTTGGGCTGTTCGCCCATTAAAGCGGTACGCGAGCTGGGTTCAGAACGTCGTGAGACAGTTCGGTCCCTATCTGTCGTGGGCGCAGGAAATTTGAGAGGAGCTGTCCTTAGTACGAGAGGACCGGGATGGACGCACCGCTGGTGTACCAGTTGTTCCGCCAGGAGCATCGCTGGGTAGCTACGTGCGGACGGGATAAGCGCTGAAAGCATCTAAGCGTGAAGCCCCCTCAAGATGAGATTTCCCAACTAGTAAGACCCCTTGAAGACGACGAGGTAGATAGGTTGGGGGTGGAAGTGCAGCAATGCATGGAGCTGACCAATACTAATCGGTCGAGGGCTTATCCAAAAAGCTTCTAAAGCAGCGATGTTTCGTTTCGGATTCAGTTTTCAGGTGATCAACCTGGTAAGTAAGACGTTTGGTGATGATGGCGGAGGGGTTCCACACGTACCCATCCCGAACACGACCGTTAAGCCCTCCAGCGCCGATGGTACTTGGACCGCAGGGTCCTGGGAGAGTAGGACGTTGCCAAGCGACGAAAAAGAAAGACGTTATCCACTGGATAGCGTCTTTTTTGTTTGCTTTTTAACTTTTAGCTATTTTTTTATAGATCTTCTATTCTATAGATACTTTAAATGTGTTTTTCTCTTAATTATTATTTTGGATTACTCTTTTAGTTTTGTTATTTTTGAAATTGGTTGGTGCAGAAACGTTATTCTGGCACATTTATATACATTTGTTCCTCAATAAACGTAAATGCTTTTTCTAAGAGAAGACTAATTTTCTTTTAGGAGTTATTTTCTAATATCCGGGTTTCTGTTATTCTTACCTTTAATTGTATATGTCTACATACATAACTTTGCGTAATAACATTTGGTGATCATATCTTATCCTACACTTTTTTTGTTTTATTTTGGTTCTATGTTATTCAGGGAAGCATCATAATGTGCTTGCTGTGCTTGTTGTATTGCTTTGCGCTTTTAACGGTAGAGTCGGTATAAAAGATTATGTAGTCATAGGTAAAAAAGAAGGTGGGAGTGATATGCTGTCTTTGTTAAGGAAATGGAATACGCTGCGTAATCAGGTTTTGTTTGTTTTTTTGTTTGTAATGGTAATTGTACTGTTTATTGTGAGTGTGATGACGTTTCGTCCGATCTCTTCTATGCTGCAGGACCATACCGAGCATCAGATCCAGCAAGTTGCTGTAGAAGCTAATGGTCGTTTTGAATCTTTATATGAGCAGATCAATATGGTGTCCAAGCTGGTAACCACCAATCAGAATGTACAAAATGTATTGCTGCGCAAATATTATAATAAGCCGGTATCTTTTAATGAAAGGCAGGATCTCAAAGGGATTGTAAACACTATTCAAGCCAACTCGGATGGTATTTCTTCATTTGAGCTATATACCAAACAGCTGGAGAGGATTCTGCCTCTGGATGATGTGAGTCTATCCGGGAGGCTGACCAAGGAATGGATTGCCAAAGCGGATGCAGCAGGAGGTCGTCTCGTATGGATCGGTAATGATCCGACAGACCGGAATTACTTTCTGGCTATCCGGCGCGTTAATTTGATGGATCATCACTACAGTACGGGTGGATATGTACTTGTCAGTATGTATCGTTATTATTTTCAATTTACCAATCCGCAGCCTGCTCAGGAGACCGATCAGTATTCTATCCTTCTGGGACAAAAGATGGAAATGATCAGCTCCAACTATAATGGACCGCTGACTAATATTATCCATCATCCACAGGAGATGCCTATCGTGAATCTGAACAACCAGCAGTATATTATGGCAAGGCAGCATTCGGCAGTAACCAATTGGACTGTTTTGATCCTCACTCCTGTAAGCGCTCTCTACAAAAGTATCGATGTGCTGCGTACAGGGATTTTGTATGCAGGAATAATAGGAATCCTTATTTTTTTTATTTGTTCCTATCTGTTATCGACGATTATTACCAAGCCCATTCTGCGGCTTACACGCACTATGCAGCAGGCGATTGAAGGTCCTTTGGCTATCAATCCGGAGATTCATGCAGTTAATGAAATTAACGAGCTGAACAGCACTTATAATCAGTTGGTAAAAGAAACAAATCATTTGATCCAGATGGTATATGAAAAGGAAATCACCCGCAGTCGCAGTGAACTCAAAGCGCTACAGGCACAAATCAATCCTCATTTCCTATTCAATGCACTGGATGCGCTCCGCTGGTCACTGGAAGATCGTAACCAGGAGGAACTGGCCGAGCATGTGATAGCGATGTCCAATTTATTTCGTTATACGATTAGCCGACAGGGTGAAGATGAATGGGTCATGCTGCAGCAGGAAATTCGGCATATTAACAATTACATGGAAATTATGCAAATGCGCTTTGGGGAGCGACTTCATTATTCGATAGACATGCCTGACGATATCTCTCATGTGCGAATCCCACGTCTGCTGATTCAGCCGTTGGTAGAAAATGCGATATTGCATGGAGCCGGCAACAAAAAAGGCGATTGTACAGTAAGTGTACGGGTTCGTCCGGATAGTAAGGATAAGCTACTGCATATCGTAGTACAGGACGATGGCCCTGGTATGGATACAGAGACACTGGAACGTATTCAACAGGCTATGCGCTCAGGAGGAATTGTTCCTGCAGCAGAAGAAGGGGAAGGAAACGGAATAGCTTTGTCCAATGTATATCAGCGGCTGAGGCTGTATTTCCCTGATCAAACGGATCCGTTGCGTATCGAAAGCAGACTGTATAAGGGGACTTGCATTTCTTTTACGATTCCAATGCAGCTTAGATAGGAATAAATAAAGTTCAGCGTTTATATAGAACAAAATTAGAGAGCGATAGATACAGATCAGCAATAAACAGGGGCAGACCCGAGAGCGATAGATACAGATCAGCAATAAACAGGGGCAGACCCGAGAGCAATAGATACAGATCAGCAGTAACAGGACAGACCTGAGAGCAATAGATGCAGCTTAGTGACCGATAGATTTGGACCAGAAACTAATAAATATATACCAGAGACTAAGAATAAAACAGTTAGCAGCTAAATCGTATAAAAAGGAGGCAGTGCGTATGTATGCCAAAACGATTCTGATTGTGGATGATGAACCGCGTACACGGCAGGGAATGAAAAAGATGCTCGATCAGTGGTGTGATGGCAGCTGCCGGATCATGATAGCAGCAGATGGAGAAGAAGCCATTGAAATTATGAGAAAACAGCATGTTCATGTGCTGTTGACTGATATTCATATGCCCGAAATGAGTGGATTAACGATGCTGCGAAATATCCGTGAGCATGGTTTGTCACCGGTCGTTATTTTAATCTCGGCCTATTCGGAGTTCGGTTATGCACAGGAAGCCATCCGGCTCGGAGTAGTAAATTATCTGCTCAAGCCTATCAGTAAAACCGATCTGATTGCTGCTGTAGAGGTGGCACTGCAGGTAGAGGAAAAACAGACAAGGGCTATTATTGTCGAGAAAGTAGTGGATAACCGATTGGTCCAGGTCAATGAGCAAAGTCAGACGGCCACAGAACGAATACGCTCTGCGCTGTATTATATCGATACCCATCTGGAAGAAGAACTCACATTAAAGGAACTGGCTGATCATGTGCATCTTAATCCCAGCTATTTAAGTGTATTGTTCAAAGAACAGGTTCATCTGACGTTTAGCGAGTATGTGACTCGTCAGCGTATTCAGCGTGCCAAAGAATTACTGATTTCTACCAGTCTGCCGGTTGGGGATATCGCGGAGCAATCGGGATATCGTACCGCCAAGTATTTTATAAAAATATTCAAGGAAATAGAAGGTGTGACTCCAAGCAGTTATCGCAAATCGATTCACTAAATACACATATAATCCGAATATATACCAAACCTCCAATAAAAAGAGAATTTTTACCAATCACTGTTGCCTTATGCCTGCCAGAGTCAGCTGATAGACTTGAATTATAGTCACACGGCTATAAACACATGGAGGAGGTAGTTTCATTGAACAAAAAGAAAGCGCTTCCCATTATAATGGTTTTGGTAGTTATGCTGTCTTTGGCTCTCTCCGGCTGCACATCGTCAGATAATAATGCGAGCGGAAGCCAAGGTGGCAGTAATGGACAAACCGTTATCAAATTTATGCATTTGTGGCCGGAGGGCAGCTCTAATGCCCAGTACACTATTGTTAATGAGATTATACAAGATTATGAAAAGCAGCATCCCGATATCAAAATACAGACTGAAATCCTGGGCAATGATCAGTATCGTGAGAAGCTGAAAGTACTGGCTTCTTCCAATGAACTGCCTGATGTAGGCATGACCTGGTCGGATGGATTTCTCAAACCCTATGTAGAAGGACAGCTATTCACGCCGCTGGATGATGTTATTGATGCCAATTTGAAAGATACTTTTATTCCGGGTGTCAAAGAATCTTATGCGATCGATGGCAAAACCTATGGTATGCCGCTGGAATTGAATATTTCTTATATTTTCTACAATAAGGAATTATTCAAAAAGTATAATCTGCAGGTGCCCAAAACGTACAGTGAATTCAAAAATATCGTCAAAACGCTAAATGACAATAAAGTGATTCCAGCTGCAGTCGGCAACAAGGAAGGCTGGCCGGGATCGTTCTGGTTTATGTATCTGGTGGATCGAATTGGCGGGCCAACGATCCTGACAGACGTTATCCAGGGTAAGCGCAGCTTTGACGATCCGGCGATTGTCCAGGCCGCTACAGAAGTACAGAACCTGGTCGATATGAATACATTTGAAAAAGGAAATAGTGGTCTATCCAACGATGAGGCCAAAGGATACTTTATGAACGAGCAAGCAGCCATGTTTTTGACAGCTACCTGGGAGCTGCCTAATTACACGACCAGCCCGGATGTACCACAGGCTTTCAAGGATAAAATCGGTTATTTCAAATTCCCTCTGTATGAAGGTGGGAAAGGAACAGATATTAACAGTTATGTCGGTGGACCCGGTGTAGGGCTATTCGTTGCAGAAAATTCCGAAGTCAAAGAACAAGCCAAAGACTTTGCTGCTTTTCTGGTAAAAGAATGGGGAAATAAATCAGTGACCGATGCAGGTGTTATTCCTGCAACCAAAGTGGACACTGCCGGCAAAAAGCTGGACCCAATGTATGTAGAGATTCTCAAAGACCTGAGCAGTGCTTCCAATGTAACGACCTACTTTGATACCCAGGCCAGCCCTAATGTGGCCGAGCTGCACCATGATCTGATCGCTGCCCTGTTTGGCAAGCAAATTACACCACAGCAGTTTGTTCAGCAGACAGCCGCTGCCCTAGCGGAAGAAAGCAATTAACATCATTTTGGGATAGAGATTGCACAGTGCCTGAACGGATGGCCTCTATCCGATCTGTATGCTTTCGTTGAAAGGGATTAGAAGCTGTAACAGCCGGATGTGTCTGTAAGTTGTGTTTTGTCATTTGTACATGGAGGAGCATTTCGGTGCTCTTCCTTTTGTCAAAAGGAGGAATGAGAATGAAAGCAGTCATGTCCAACAAAAGCGCAATCGCGCTGTATGTACTGCCGGCGCTGCTGCTGATTCTGATTATCATTTATATCCCCCTGGTGCTTACCGGATATTATGGCATGATGGATTGGAAAGGCTTTGCCCCGATGAAGTTTATTGGTCTTGATAATTACAACAAGCTGATCCATGATTCGATGTTCTGGAAAAGTACGTATCATTCCGTACTGCTGGGAATCTGCTCCACGCTCAGCCTGCTGATCTACCTGGCTGTATCCATGGTTTTGGCCAGCCGGATCAAGGGAGCCAATCTGTTCCGCAAAATCTATCTGATTCCCATGCTGCTGTCATCGGTAGCGATAGCCCAGCTATGGTCCAAAATCTACGATCCCTCCAATGGTATGATCAATCATCTGCTGACCAGCATGGGGGTGCAAAATCCACCGCTCTGGTTATCCGATCCGAATATTGTACTGTTTGCTATTTTTGTACCGATTGTATGGCAGTATGCCGGATTTTATATCATTATCTATTATGCCGCTCTCAAAAATGTACCGGAAGAAGTGATCGAAGCAGCAACGATTGATGGAGCCACCCCCTGGCAGGTAGCCAGTCGCATCAAGCTGCCGCTGATTGCTCCGGTATTCAAGGTGACGATTATACTGGCGCTTGTTGGTTCCCTGAAATATTTTGACCTGATTTTTGTGATGACGGGCGGTGGTCCCAATCATGCGAGTGAAGTCATGGCTTCCTATATGTACGGAGAAGCTTTTAGCAAATACAATTTTGGCTATGGCAGTGCTATTGGCTTTGCGTTGCTGCTGATCTGTCTGCTCATGACCTGGCTGATCCGGAAACTGACAACATCAGGTGAAGATGTCCAATACTGAGGGAGTGGATGAACATAATGAATGAGTTTGCCGCACATAAAAGGTCTGATACTGTTGCGGACACCCGGGTCAAAGCATCCTTGGGAAGTCGCCTCGGTTTTGGCGTACTTTATCTGATTCTGGGGATACTGGCTGTGATCCAGATTTATCCGCTATTCTGGCTGTTTTTATTCTCGTTGAAAACGAATCAGGAAGTATTCGGTATGTCCCCGTTTGCCTTACCACAGCAGCCGCAGTGGGCGAATTATCCGAAAGTATGGAGTCAGGGACATATCAATCTTTATTTTTTTAACAGTGTCTGGTATACGGTTGTTGCCGTTCTGCTGACAATCATCCTGGCCAGCTTTGTAACTTTTGCGATTACGAGAATGAACTGGAAGCTGAGCAAGTTCGTGCTGGGATTGTTTATTGTGGGCTTGATGATTCCGCTGCACTCTACATTGATACCTCTGTTCAACTTTTTCAAGCATGTGCATCTGATCAATAATCCGCTGTCGGTTATTTTATCGTACACGGCTTTTAATTTACCGGTTACGATAATGATTTTGCTGGGGTTCTATCAGGCGATTCCGCGTGAAATAGAGGAAGCCGGTGTAATGGATGGCTGCTCGGTACACCGGATCTTTTTCCGGATTGTATTACCGCTGACTACGCCGGTGCTTGCGACTACTGCTATTATTAATATGATTTATAACTGGAACGAATTTGTATTTGTAAATACATTTATCAGCTCGGACCGCTGGAAAACGCTGACTGTAGGCGTCAACAATTTTGTTGGGCAATATTTGACCGACTGGGGAGCGATCGGTGCTACACTGATGATCAGCATTTTGCCTATTCTGATCGCATTTTTGCTGCTGAGCAACCGGATTGTGGAAGGACTGGCTGCCGGTTCGGTTAAAGGCTAATCATTCATTTTGTACACTATTATAGATAGACACTATTAAGAAACCGTAGATAGACATGATTAAAAGGAGCTTTCCTGGTGCAGGAAGCTCCTTTTAATCGTGTACCAGGACTCACTGTACTCTATAGCTTTATAGCGAGCGGTATAAAGCAAATGATCCAGGTTTTGTTCAGTTAACCGTGACCGGTGGAGCAGCCAATAGATCCATCCCGTTCATATAAGGACGCAGGGCAGCGGGAATATAGATACTTCCATCTTCCTGCTGATGATTTTCCAGCAGTGGAATCAGGATTCGCGGCGATGCTACAGCCGTGTTATTCAGTGTATGGCAAAAACGCAGTTCTCCGCTCTCTGTACGATAGCGTATATTGGCACGACGTGCCTGAAAATCATGAAGATTCGACGAAGAATGGGTCTCACCGTAAGCTTCCCTTCCAGGCATCCAGGTCTCGATATCATACTGCTTGTAAGTTTTCTGCGACATATCGCCAATACAGACAGCGACCACCTGATAAGGAAGCTCAAGCAGCTGCAGCAGTTCTTCTGCATTACCGGTGATCTCCTGAAGAATCTGTTCCGATACTTCCGGATCGGCTTCACAGAGAACGACCTGCTCGACCTTGGCGAACTGATGTACCCGATACAGTCCGCGCACATCCCGGCCTGCTGATCCGACTTCACTGCGAAAGCTTTGCGAAGCTGCAGCCAGCCGAACAGGCCCGCCCGATAGGTCGATAATTTCATTCTGGTAGTACGATACAAGAGCAACCTCGGAAGTACCGGTAAGCCAGCGATCTTGCTGATCGATCCGGAAAGTCTGATCGGTTCCAAGCGGGAAAAAGGCAGTATGGTACATGGCTGCACCATGCACCATCATCGGTACTTCAAGTGGAGTGTATCCTTTGCTCACCAGCAGATCAAATGCCAGCTGCTGGACAGCACGATGCAGGAGTACACCATTTCCTTTTAAATAATAATTGCGGCTGCCGCTGACCTTGACGCCGCGTGCCGTATCGATCATATCATGCAGCTCGCCCAGCTCCATATGGTCTCTCGCCACAAAGTCAAACACCGGGGGCGTGCCTGTCTGCCGCAGCAGCAGGTTGTCCGCGTCCGATTGTCCATCCGGCGTGTCCGGTGATACGGTATTGGGCACAATCGCCATTAGGGCGTTATATTTCTCAAGTACCTGCTCAGCCTGCTGTTCCAGCTGATTCAGCTGAAGATTAATATCTCGCACCTGCTGCTTCATATTTTCGGCGGTGGCAGGAGAGGTATGGATCTGTGCACTGATTTCACGGGTGAGTGCATTGCGCTGCTGCCGCAGCTGTTCGGTCTCCTGCAGGGTACGGCTGCGCATTTGATGCTGCTCCAGCAGCTCTGCAATAGACAGCCTGATATGCTTTTTGTCGGCAATTTCCTGAAGGGTGTCGGCGTTCTGTCGAATGTACTGAATATCCAGCATAGGTGGCTCGCTCCTTTTCAAATAGGCAATTCGATTGACTGCCAATTATTCTGAAAAAACACAAAGAACGCTCCTCATCAACTTGGGACGAGGAGCGTTCTGCTCGCGGTGCCACCCAATTTGACCGGAGTACGTATGACTCCGATCCACTCAGGTTCCGTGATAACGGGCGGATACCGTTTAACTTGGGGCAACAGCCGCTGTGCCGTTTATAGCTCAGGGTTGTTCCTTAACGAGAACGCCTCCAGGTTGGATTCCTTTCAATGGCCGTTTCGTGATATGTATTTGTGCTAGTGTACTTGATTGAATCCATAACGTCAAGCCGGAAATCGTCTGTGTATTCATCCCTGGATTCCATAGAGTGTCCGATTGAGGTATGATCAAAATATGCTGAACAGCTGTAGCGGACAGGAGGTTTTTGGATGAGTACTCAAGATGCGAGTATTACCTATTTATTATATCGTTGCGATGGTCGACGTAATGAACCGGGCTATTTTTTCGGTACCGCACGGCCGGGAGATACGAACTATACCGATGAAGAACTGCTTTTTGTTTATTTTACGGATATTGACCAGCTGCTTCCGATAATCGAGAAGCAGTATCCACTGACTGATCCCAAAACGGGCGAAGTCTACGACCGCTTTGATCACTGCTGGGATAATCCTATTGCTGCACCGGTCTGGCAGCAGATTTTGGAGGAGATGCAGCATTTCCCGGCAGAAAATGAAGATCATCGTGCTTTTATTGATTTGTTTGTTGAATGGGTGCGAGAGAGGCTTCAGCATGCCGATGAGATTATTGTAGAGGGTACTTTATAGAGCAACGAATAAACAAGGACCAAATCTTGGAGGAAGGTGCAACGATGCTTGAAATTATACATATCGAAAAAGAACCGGTGGAAGTGCTTCAGTATAGTACGGCAGCTCCAGGCAGTCAGGGTGTAGAGTATAAGCAGCTGCCTGTATACAAAGGTACACTAAAAGGCCTTCCTGCTACGATAGATGCCATTATTATCACCTCGGATTTGCAGGGAGTGACCTCAGAGGGTTTGCCGGATCTGGAAAAGGAAACTTCAGAATATTTAGCAAATAAACATAAGGATTCGCCGGTAAAGGATACACCCGATTGCTTGGAATCCTGTCGCTTGCTGGGCGAAGAACTGGCAGCACATCTGGAACTGCTGCTGCAGATCGAATGGCCGGGTATTCAAAAAGAAAAGACACTGACGTTATTATGTGGTGATCTATATGCGGATCCGCTGAAAAGAGGTGCCAGTGGCAGCCCCATATCAGTCTGGGAAGCTTTTCGGAAAACATTTGGATATACGGCTGCCGTATCAGGTAATCACGATATTTTTGAGGATGATGATATGGAATTCTTGAATATTTCTCCACATGCAGTCTGGATGTTACAGCCACAGCTGCTGGATATGGCCAATCTCCGTATTGCCGGATTAGGCGGAATCACGGGCAGACCGGATAAACCCAATCGAATAGCGATACCCGAATTTCTAAAGCAAATGGCTCGTCTGCTAAAGAAAAAAACGGATATTATACTTATGCATCAGGGACCGGATGACCCTGTGAATCATCGACCCGGAGATCCGGCAGTACGACTGGAATTGGAAAAGCACGATCCGATCTTGCTCTGCTGCGGTCATGTAGGCTGGCAAACCAAAGACGATCAGGAGCATTATGCAAGACTGTCAAATGGAACCCAGATACTGAATACCGACGGCAAAGTATTTATCTTCACTTCCGAATAAAAATCAATAATGCTGCGACCATACCGATAAACTGCAGCAGCTAAAAGCCAAACAAAGTTCTCCTGTCTGCTATTGGCAAAACGGGATTTTATGGTATAATATTATAAAGTCAAAGAAAGTCAAAGTCAGCGAGCAAATGCAGTAAGATATCTGCCTGTAGAATGGATGTGATCCTGCAAAGGAGCGATCTGTTCCTATCTGTATAACAGATTGTCACGAACGTTCGTTTCTGACCATGAAATTTATGGTTAAGTGATATTTATGTAGACTTTGATATTATCATTGGCGAATTCATGTTTGCAGGTTTAACTATACATGGAGGAGGATACAATGCGTAATATCTCCGACATTATCGAACAATATTTAAAACGGATACTGCAGGAAGGTGAAGGCGCCATAGAGATTCAGCGCAATGATCTGGCTGACCAGTTCTCCTGTGTGCCTTCACAGATCAATTATGTTATCAGCACCCGCTTCACCCTGGAAAAGGGGTACCTCGTTGAAAGCAAGCGGGGCGGCGGCGGCTATATCCGCATACGGCGTATCGAGCTGCCTGCTCATTCGACGATCCATACCCATATTCATGAAAGTATCGGTCAGAATATGAGTCAGGTAGCCGCAGAAGGGCTTATTTATCAGCTATTGGAAGCAAGACTGATTTCCAAGCGCGAAGCCGAACTGATGCGTTCTGTCGTATGCAGGGACGTTATTTCATTGAATCTTCCCTACCGGGATGAAGTCCGTGCCAGGATGATGAAGGCCATGCTGATTTCATTGCTTGGCTCCTGATATCTGGCGAAGGGGGTAATTTTGATGGTCTGTCAGGAATGTCAAAAGAGACCGGCTACTCTTCATTTTACCAAAATCGTAAATGGGGAAAAAACGGAATTTCATATTTGTGAACACTGTGCCCGCGAAAAAGGGGAACTGATTCCGGGAACATCCGGCGGTTTTTCGATTCATAATCTGCTGTCGGGATTGATGGACTTTGATTCCAGCAACAAGGGTCAGATGGCCGGACCGCCTGTGCAGGAATTACAATGTCCGGAATGCGGAATGACCTATACCCAATTTCGCAAGCTGGGACGGTTTGGCTGCAGTTCCTGCTACAAGACATTTGATGACAAGCTGGACCCGCTGCTCAAAAGGGTTCACGGCAGTACAGCGCATACCGGCAAGCTGCCGGGACGTGCCGGTGTCCAGATCAAGATCAGACAGCAAATGCATGAATTGAAGCAGCAGCTTCAGCAGAGTATCGCTGATGAGGAATTTGAACAGGCTGCAGAACTGAGAGATCAGATCCGCGGGCTGGAGAAGCAGATTTCACAGGAGTCGTAAGGAGGAATGCCGTATGCCAAATCTCCGTTTTACCGAGAAGCCTTTGAGTGAGTGGATGAAAGAAGGCGGAGAGCATTCGGATGTTGTAATCAGCAGCAGGGTACGTATTGCACGCAATCTGGTTCATCACCCTTTTCCTATCGTTGCTTCTGCCGAGCAGGCAGAACAAGTACAGGGACAGCTGATTGAAGCGCTGGAAAGTGAATCGGTGCAGAGCATAGGTACTTTTGAGCCGATCATTCTGAGTGAACTGGATGATGTGGATAAGGAAGTGCTGATGGAGAAGCATCTGATCAGTCCGAGCCTTATTAATGAATCCAGAGCGGGAGCGGTGCTGCTGGCCGAGGACGAGTCGGTAAGTATTATGCTAAATGAAGAAGATCATCTGCGGATTCAGTGTCTGTATCCGGGATTTCAGCTTCAGGAGGCTTGGGAGCGCGCATCGGGCATTGACGATGCTTTTGAAAAGGCCGTCAATTATGCGTTCGATGATCACCGCGGCTATATGACCAGCTGTCCTACCAATATGGGAACAGGATTGCGAGCTTCGGTAATGCTTCATCTGCCGGCGCTGGCTATCATGAACCAGGTGGGACGCATACTGTCGGCAGTCTCGCAGGTCGGACTGGCGGTACGGGGCCTGTATGGCGAAGGCAGCGAGGCGATCGGTAATATCTTTCAAATTTCCAACCAGATTACACTGGGACTGTCTGAGGAAGAAATTATCGATAATCTGCGTAGCGTGGTGCTGCAGATTATTGAATATGAGCAGCATGCCCGCAATCGTCTGCTAACCGAATCCCGTCTGCGGATCACAGATCGGATTATGCGTTCTTACGGAATCCTGTGTTATGCCACCATGATGGATTCCAAAGAAGCTTTTCAGCGTATCTCCGATGTCCGCCTTGGTGTGGATCTCGGACTGATCGACAAGACGACGGTTACGCAGATGAACGAGTTAATGATTATGACACAATCGGGTTTCCTTCAGAAAACCTTCGGTGTTAAAATGGGATCAGGAGAACGCGATATGTACCGGGCGCAGCTGATCCGCGATAAATTGGGTAATGTACACGTAGAAGACTAAACCGTGGAGGTGCTTGAATATGATGTTTGGTAGATTTACGGAGCGAGCTCAAAAAGTTCTGGCTTTGGCTCAGGAAGAAGCAGTTCGTCTCGGTCACAACAACATCGGTACAGAGCATATTTTGCTTGGATTGATTCGTGAAGGTGAAGGCATCGCAGCCAAAGCGCTGATCGGTCTGGGTCTTGGACTTGAGAAAATTCAGGATGAAGTGGAATCCCTGATTGGCAGAGGTCAGGAACAGCCTACAAATATTGCATATACTCCGCGTGCCAAAAAAGTGATTGAGCTGTCCATGGATGAAGCGCGCAAGCTTGGTCATACTTATGTAGGTACAGAGCACATTCTGCTCGGTCTGATCCGTGAAGGTGAAGGCGTAGCAGCCAGAGTGCTGAATAACCTGGGCATCAGCCTGAACAAGGCACGTCAGCAGGTACTGCAGCTGCTCGGCAGCAACGAAGCAGTATCCAGTCACCATGGTACTCCGGCTAACGTGAGTACGCCTACATTGGACAGTCTGGCACGCGATCTGACGGCTATTGCCAAAGATAGCAACCTGGACCCTGTAATCGGTCGTAGCAAAGAGATCGAACGTGTTATTCAGGTACTGAGCCGCCGTACCAAAAACAATCCGGTACTGATTGGTGAACCGGGTGTTGGTAAAACAGCGATTGCTGAAGGTCTGGCCCAGAAAATCATCAATAATGAAATTCCCGAGACACTCCGTGACAAGCGTGTAATGACGCTGGATATGGGTTCTGTCGTAGCCGGAACCAAATATCGCGGTGAGTTCGAGGATCGTCTAAAAAAAATCATGGACGAGATTCGCCAGGCAGGTAACATTGTACTGTTCATTGATGAGCTGCATACGTTGATTGGTGCGGGTGGAGCAGAAGGCGCGATTGATGCTTCCAATATCCTTAAACCGGCTCTGGCACGTGGTGAGCTGCAATGTATCGGTGCAACTACACTGGACGAGTATCGTAAATATATCGAAAAAGATGCGGCTCTGGAACGTCGTTTCCAACCGATCACCGTTGATCAGCCATCTCCGGATGAAGCGGTTCAGATCCTGATGGGTCTGCGTGATCGTTATGAAGCCCATCACCGCGTGAAAATTACAGATGAAGCGATCGAACAGGCTGTTAAATTGTCTGACCGTTATATTACTGATCGCTTCCTGCCAGACAAAGCGATTGACCTGATTGATGAAGCGGGTTCCAAAGTAAGGCTGAACTCTTACACGGTACCGCCTAATCTGAAGCAGCTCGAAAGCCGTCTGGAAGATATCCGCAAGGAAAAAGACGCGGCTGTACAAAGTCAGGAATTCGAAAAAGCAGCTGCTCTGCGTGATACCGAGCAAAAAATCCGTGAAGAGCTCGATACGACCAAGAACCAATGGAAAGAAAAACAGGGTCGTACCGATTCCGAAGTTACTCCGGAAGATATCGCAGATATCGTAGCCAACTGGACAGGTATCCCGGTAACCAAGCTCAAAGAAGAAGAAACGGATCGCTTGCTCAATATGGAAAGCCTGCTGCATGAGCGCGTTATCGGTCAGGATGAAGCTGTCGTTGCTGTCAGCCGTGCCATTCGCCGTGCCCGTGCCGGTCTGAAAGATCCGAAGCGTCCAATGGGCTCCTTTATCTTCCTCGGTCCTACCGGTGTTGGTAAAACCGAGCTGGCACGTGCATTGGCCGAGTCCATGTTTGGCGACGAAAATGCCATTATCCGGATCGATATGTCCGAGTATATGGAGAAACATTCGACGTCCCGTCTGGTCGGAGCGCCTCCAGGATATGTGGGTTATGAAGAAGGCGGTCAGCTGACCGAAAAAGTTCGCCGTAAACCATATTCGGTTGTCTTGCTGGATGAGATCGAGAAAGCTCACCCGGAAGTATTCAACATCCTGCTGCAGGTACTGGAAGATGGTCGTCTGACCGATTCCAAAGGTCGTGTAGTCGATTTCCGGAATACGCTGATCATCCTGACGTCCAACGTTGGTGCCGATGCGATCCGCCGAAACAGTACGCTGGGCTTTACAGCAGCTGTAGATTCGGGTGCAGAGTACAACAACATGAAGGGCAAAGTGACAGACGAGCTGAAACGTCACTTCCGTCCAGAGTTCCTGAACCGTATTGACGATGTGATCGTATTCCACTCGCTGGAAGAAAAACACATCGCCGAGATCGTAACCCTGATGTCCGAGGAACTGCGCAAGCGTCTGCGTGAGTACGCGGTAGACTTTACCCTTACTGCCAGCGCCAAAGCTTTCCTGGCCAAAGAAGGATTCGATCCTGCGTACGGTGCGCGTCCACTTCGTCGTGCGATCCAGAAACATATCGAGGATCGTCTGTCCGAAGAACTACTGACAGGTAGCGTCACCAAAGGGGATACCCTGTTGATCGACGAAAAAGACGGTGCGCTGACTGTAGAGAAGGTTGATCCTGCTACGCAGGCGGATAGCGTCTCTGCCAACGAAGCCAATCTGTAACCAAGGCGCTCTCCATTGCTGTAAGGAATGAAAGAGTACCAGTAGATATAATGCATAAATAAAGGTTGATTCCAAAGGCAAAATCGCCCGCGGAATCAACCTTTTTAATGTTATAATAGAATAGAATGTAAAATTCAAAACATTGCAATACAATAAAAAGATATGAGATGTTAACTGTTCGGTTAACGTATATATAGAAAGGGACGTCCATGGCAAAGGTGAAAACGAAGTTTTTCTGTACGGATTGTGGATATGAATCTCCCAAATGGTATGGCAAGTGTCCGGGATGCCAGGCCTGGAATACCATGGTGGAGGAGAAAGAGAGCACAGCGGTCAAAACACAGGGAATGAATTCTTCCTTGTTCCAGACCAAGCAAAAACCTCAGGCGATTACAGAGATCGAGGCAGGCAAGGAACCTCGTATCCAGACAGGGATTCAGGAGCTGAACCGCGTACTGGGTGGCGGCGTCGTACCTGGCTCGCTGGTACTGGTCGGTGGTGATCCGGGTATCGGTAAATCGACGTTGCTGCTGCAGACGTCGCATGCGCTGACACAGGCGGGACTGCGTGTATTGTATATTTCCGGAGAGGAATCTGTTCGGCAGACCAAACTGCGTGCAGAGCGTCTGGATGCGCTATCTGATGAGCTTTTTGTACTGTGTGAAAGCAATATGGATCTGATCGAGGAAGCAATTGACAATTTGAATCCCAATTTTTTGGTTATTGACTCTATACAGACGGTATATCAGCCGGAAGTAACCAGTGCACCGGGCAGTGTATCCCAGGTTCGCGAATGTACGTCACGATTTATGCGTGTCGCGAAAATTCGAGGCATCGCTACCGTGCTGGTCGGTCATGTAACCAAGGAAGGTGCAATCGCCGGTCCGCGGATGCTGGAGCATATGGTGGACTGCGTATTGTACTTTGAAGGGGAGCGCCATCATACGTACCGGATTCTGCGGGCAGTGAAGAACCGTTTTGGCTCGACAAACGAGATGGGGATTTTTGAAATGCATGAAGAAGGATTGACGGAAGTGTCCAATCCTTCGGAATTGTTCCTGTCCGAACGTGCTATGGGAGCAGCCGGTTCGACTGTTGTCGCCAGTATGGAGGGTACGCGTCCGATGCTGGTTGAACTGCAGGCGCTGGTAGCGGCCACACATTTTCCATCTCCGCGGCGAATGGGGACCGGTGTAGATAATAACCGTCTGTCTTTGATTATTGCCGTACTCGAAAAACGCATGGGCATGTTCCTGCAAAATCAGGATGCGTACCTGAATGTGGCAGGGGGCGTCAAACTGGATGAGCCGGCTGTCGATCTGGCAATCGCGGTCAGTCTGGCTTCCAGTTTCCGGGATGCACCTACCAAGCCGGATGATGTAATTTTTGGAGAAATCGGTCTGACCGGTGAGGTGCGCGCCGTGTCCAGAGCAGAGCAGCGGGTCAAGGAAGCGGCCAAGCTGGGATTCAAACGGGTCATTTTGCCAGAGAAAAGTCTCAAGGGGTGGAAGCATCCCAAGGATATTCAATTAATCGGTGTAAATACGGTAGCGGAAGCATTAAAGGCTGCGTTGGATTAGGGGGAACAGTAGATGAAGGAAATCAGTCAAGCAGAGAAAATCAATCGCCTGCTGAAAATGGTAGCGCCAGGTACGGCATTCCGGGATGGACTCGAAAACGTATTACGGGCCAAAACGGGTGGACTTATTGTGGTCGGCTCAACGCCCCAGTTAATGGAAGTGGTAGATGGCGGCTTTTCCATCGATTGCGAATTTTCTCCCAACTATTTGTATGAGTTGGCCAAAATGGATGGCGCTATTATTCTAAGTGGCGATCTGAAGCGGATTCTCTATGCGAATACGCAGCTGATCCCGGATTCTTCCATCTCCTCGATTGAGACGGGAATTCGTCACCGTACAGCAGAGCGGGTAGCCAAGCAGACCGGAGAGCTGGTTATTTCGATCTCGCAGCGCCGTAATATTATTACGCTCTACAAGGGCAATTTGCGTTATGCGCTCAAAGAGATCGGTGTAATCCTGACCAAAGCCAATCAGGCGATCCAGACCCTGGAACGCTATCAGGCGGTATTGAGTCAGGCGCTGACCAACCTGACTGCTTCGGAATTTGAACAGATGGTTACCATTTCCGAAGTCGCCGGCGTAATCCAGCGTGTAGAGATGGTGCTGCGCATCCAGACCGAGATTAGCCGCTATATTACGGAACTCGGTGCAGAAGGCCGACTCATTTCTATGCAGATGGAAGAAATGGTCGGCAATACGGAAGAGGAATTCCGGCTGCTGCTCAAAGACTATGGACGCGATTGCAGTGAAGACAAACTGAATGAAATTGTAAATAACCTTAAGCGGATTACCGATAATGAACTCATGGATATCACGCAGATTGTCAAAATGCTGGGTTACCCTGTAGCGATTGCCCAGTCGGAAGAAGTGGTGCATGCCCGCGGATATCGTGTACTGAACAAAATCCCGAGACTGCCGAATGTGATTATCCACAATTTGGTCGAGCGTTTTGAAGCCCTGCATCAGGTAATCGGGGCAAGTATCGAAGAGCTGGATGAAGTGGATGGCATTGGAGAAGTACGGGCAAGAACGATTCGTGCCGGTCTGGAGCGCATCCAGGAACAAGTATTTATTGACAGACAAATCTAAAAGCGTTAGAATCGTAAAGTTAATTGGTTAATATATCCATCTTTGAGGTGACAAAATGATAACAAAATCAATTCCAAACCTGTGTACGCTGTTTAACCTGGGACTTGGAATGGTGGCTATTTTACTGTCGTTGAATGATAACTATAGTCTGGCAGCGATCATGGTAATTGTAGCAATGTTAATGGACGGGCTGGATGGTCGTATGGCCAGAGCACTGAATGCCCAGAGTGAACTTGGCAAAGAGCTGGATTCGCTGTCTGATCTGGTATCGTTCGGTGTAGCACCTATTATTATCATGTACGGTATTGCCTTTCATGATATCAACCCGGTGCTCGCAGTCGTGGCTTCGCTAATTTTCCCGATGTGCGGCGCAATGCGTCTGGCACGTTTCAATGTAAAAGCAGGAGTACCCGGTTACTTCACCGGTCTGCCAATTCCGGCAGCAGGCGGCGTACTGGCAACTTTATCCTTATTTCATAACGAAGTCTCTACACCGTATATGGTGATCAGCACATTAATATTGTCTTACCTGATGGTAAGCCGTGTGAAATATCCCAACTTCAAAAAAGTAGGTGTTCCGCGCAAAGCATTATGGCTGGCTCCATTCGTTATTATCGTAGCGGTTGTGATTGCTATTATGTTCCCGGATCAAGTATCCAAACTGATTTTTGTGCCACTGGCACTGTATGCATTGTATGGTTTCCAACAAAATATACGCCAGCTGACCCGACGTCGTAAGCATCAGGACGAAGACAACTCTTCCAAAGAATCCCTTCGTTAAGATGATGGCATGATATGATGAATAAAGAAGCATTTATTTCTCTAGCGTAACAGAGAATAAATGCTTTTTTTTATGTCCAAATAGTCGGAATGAATACAAAGGAGACAGGTATATGCTGGAGCAATGGAGAGAATGGGGTAATGGACTGCTGCAGGGTGGACAGTTCACAGGGAAAATGGCAGTCGACGGAATTATGATGCTGATTATCGCTTTTCTGCTGATATGGTTTTGCCGCAATCTGATGATGCGTCTGCCACAGAGCCGCAGAAGCAAAGCAGAACCGCTATCGGTAATACAGCTGATCATTATCGCCGCAGGATTGTTGGCGGGATGGGTAGCAGGAGCGGTAGGTGCGCTTATCTTCTCTTGGTGGGGGCAAGGATATGAAATTATAAGATCACTGTTCATGCTGGCTTTTGGCTATGCAGGACTGCGGCTGAGTTATGAATATGCCATAGAAATGACAAGCTGGACAAATAGAAAAATGGATTCCGACTCTGCAGCCGTGGGATCTGTAGAACGATTGGTCGAACAGTCCCCCACTAATACCATCTCTCCCAAAATAATGGATACCAATATTATTATTGATGGAAGAATCGAGCATATTATCCAGGCAGGCTTTTTGGAAGGGCAGCTGCTGGTTCCGGACTTTGTACTGCATGAACTGCAGCTGCTGGCAGATGCTGCCGATCTGCTGCGTCGTGAGCGGGGAAAACGTGGGCTGGATATGTTGAATCGACTGCGTCAGCTGGAACAGCTGGACATTTTGTATACCAACCTTCCCGAAGCGATGAGTGCCGATGACAAGCTGGTTCAGCTGGCAAGAAACCACAATGCGGTACTGCTAACCAATGATACCAATTTGCAAAAAATTAGTGAGCTGCATCAAATACGTGTCTTGAATGTCAATCATCTCGCGTCCATGTTGAAACAGCAGCTTATTGCCGGACAGCTGCTTGTTGTCTCGGTTACCAAAGCTGGCAAGGAACAAGGTCAGGGAGTAGCTTATCTGGATGATGGGACTATGATTGTAGTCGAGCAGGGGCGCGAACATATGGGGCGGGCGATTGAAGTGATCGTAACCAGTGCCCTGCAGACTGCCAATGGCAAAATGGTATTTGCCAAACCCTATATATCTAATTAAGCGGATTATAATGCCCTGTTATCCTCGTTTGGCAGCAGGCTAAGATAACAGGGATAATCTAATAGGTTGTGCTGCAGATGCAGCGGGTATATTATTAAGGAATGGGATTTGAGACGTCCTGGAAAGATGCGGGATGGCGGACTGGAAAGATAAGGATGGGGATTATGGCGAATAAGGCGGGTGTAATCGTCGTAGCTGCAGGCAAAGGTTCACGCATGGGCACGACAGAGAGCAAGCAGTATCTGAAACTTCAGGATAAGCCGATCATCATACATACGCTGGAGGTTTTTGAACGTTCATCTATTGTGGGTGAGATCGTTATGGTTACGGGAGCAGAGGATGTTGAACGCTGCAGAGACTGGGTCAAACAATACGGTTTGACCAAAGTGGTTCATGTAGCAGCTGGCGGTCGTGATCGTCAGGAATCGGTTTTGAACGGTCTGCAGCATCTGACTACCGAATGGGTGATGGTGCATGACGGAGTCCGTCCTTTTGTGACCCAAGATCATATCCAGCAGTGTTATGATACGGCAGTAGAAGCCGGTGCATCTGTACTGGCTGTCCCGGTCAAGGATACGATCAAGCAGGTCAATCCAAACAGACAGATTATCGGAACGCCGGATCGCAGCAGTCTATGGGCGATCCAGACGCCGCAGACGTTTCGGCGCAGCGATCTGCTGGATGCTCATCAGCACGCCGAGCAACAGGACTTCCGCGGCACCGATGATGCCATGCTGGTAGAGCGTCTGGGAATAACGGTAGCTGTTGTAGAAGGCAGCTATACAAATATAAAGATCACTACACCGGATGATCTGGATTATGCTGCTTACTTACTGGAACGCAAAGGAGAGAGTCATATATGATTCGCATAGGTCAGGGATTTGATGTACACCAACTGGTAGAGGGAAGGCCGTGTATTATCGGCGGCGTAACGATTCCCTACGAAAAAGGACTGCTCGGTCATTCGGATGCGGATGTACTGCTGCATACGATCACTGATGCGATCCTGGGCGCACTCGCCATGGGAGATATCGGCAAGCATTTTCCCGATACCGATCCCGAATTCAAGGATGCAGACAGCCTCAAGCTAATGCTGCATATCTGGAAAATGATCCGTGAACGCGGCTATCGCCTGGGTAATGTAGATGCAACGATCATTGCCCAGAAGCCTAAAATGGCACCTTATATTCCGCAGATGGTAGAGGTTATTGCCAAAGCCCTGGATGCGGAGATTGACCAGGTTAATGTCAAGGCGACAACAACCGAACAGCTGGGCTTCACCGGTCGCGGTGAAGGGATCGCTGCACAGGCTGTTGTATGCCTGATCAAAGAGTAATCACGTTTAAGGAGGAAATACTATTATGTCTAATGAAGTTCGCGTACGATATGCACCAAGTCCTACAGGACATCTGCATATCGGTAATGCCCGTACCGCATTGTTTAATTATCTGTTTGCCCGCAGTCAGGGTGGCAAATTCGTGATCCGCATCGAGGATACCGATGTAAAGCGCAATGTAGCCGGTGGTGAAGAAAATCAGCTATCCTACCTGAAATGGCTGGGTATCGACTGGGATGAAAGTATCGATATTGGTGGTGAATACGGACCGTATCGCCAGACCGAGCGTCTGGATATCTACCGTGAACACTGGCAGGATCTGCTGGATCGCGGTCTGGCCTACAAATGCTACTGCACCGAGGAAGAGCTGGAGCAGGAACGTGAAGAGCAGATTGCCAAAGGCGAAACTCCGCGTTATTCCGGCAAGCATCGTGATCTGACACCTGAGCAGTGTGCTGCTTTTGAAGCGGAAGGCCGTGTGCCGAGCATCCGTTTCCGTGTACCGGAGAACAAAACCTATACATTCAATGATATTGTCAAAGGCGAGATCTCGTTTACTACCGAAGATACCGGTGACTTTGTTATTGTCAAAAAAGACGGTATTCCAACGTACAACTTCGCAGTTGTACTGGACGACTATCTTATGAAAATCTCCCATGTTCTGCGCGGGGAAGATCATGTCTCCAATACGCCTCGTCAGCTGATGATCTACGAAGCACTGGGCTGGGAGCCGCCGCAATTCGGTCATATGACGCTAATCGTTAACGAAAATCACAAAAAGCTCAGCAAACGCGACGAGTCGATTATCCAGTTTATCGAGCAGTATGATCAGCTGGGTTATCTGCCGGAAGCGCTGTTCAACTTTATCGTGCTGCTGGGCTGGTCACCGGAAGGAGAAGAAGAAATTTTCTCCCGTGAAGAACTGATCAAGATCTTCGATGCCAAGCGTCTATCCAAGAGCCCGGCGGTATTCGATACCAACAAGCTGGCGCATTTGAACAACATGTATATCAAAAAAGCCGATACCGACCGTATCGCAGCAATGGCGATTCCTCATCTGCAAAAAGCAGGACGCCTGCCGGCAGAACTGAGCGAAGAACAGCAGCAGTGGGCACATGATCTGGTTGCCCTGTATCAGGAGCAAATGGTATCGGCTTCCGATATTGTGGAGTTGTCCGAAATGTTCTTCCGTACCCATGTAGAGCTTGGCCAGGAAGAACAGCAAATCCTGGGTGAAGAGCATGTCAAAACGGTTCTGGAAGCATTGCTGAACAAAATCCGTTCTTCCGAAGAATTCAGTCCTTCTCATGCAGCTGCAATGATCAAAGAAGTTCAAAAAGAAACCGGATATAAAGGAAAACAGCTGTTTATGCCGATCCGTGTAGCACTGACAGGCGAAATGCATGGACGCGATCTTAACCATACGGTATATCTGCTTGGTCGTGATCGTGTGATTGAACGTTTGGCTTCCCAGATCAAAGGGTCCTGATTTCCAATTGGCATAAAGCAGCCGTTTGAAATAAGCAGGCAAGATCGTAAATTGCTGCCGGCTGCATAATTCATATTGTTTAATCAGGTAGAGTCCGTTATAATGATCACCTGACAGCTAATTTAAAACTTAAATGGTTAACATATTGATATAACAGCATTGAGCAGGAAAAGTAAGCCTGAATATGAAGTCCCAGAGAGGATGACCCTATGAGCAATTACATTCATGGGTAGCTGGAAATCATCCACTTCAGACAGGCTGAACATGCACCTGTGAGCTGCAAAGTCGAACCTTTTCCGTTGTCTTTCCTTCATTTTGAACGAAAGCACGTGAACAGCAGTAGATTTTGCCGTCTGGTCTTACGTTACAGACTGCACAAGTTGGACAGCCTTTCTTGACCTGTTAAAAGGATAAGAAGCAATAAGGCTGCCCAAGCAGAGTGGAACCGCGTAAGAAGACGCCTCTGCAGCCCTAATCGGCTGTGGGGGCGTTTTTTAATGAGGCGCAAGCCAAAGAGGGGAAGAAGTCATGCTGAAAAATATGAGGTCCGATATTCGCGCTGTGTTCGATAATGATCCGGCAGCGCGCAGCTGGTTTGAAGTCATATTCACCTATTCGGGATTGCATGCGATCTGGGCTCACCGTCTGGCCCACTGGTTTTACTGTAAACGATGGTTTACTATCGCGCGCGTCATTTCCCAGGCAAGCCGCTTTATGACAGGTATAGAGATTCATCCTGGAGCCACAATCGGCAACCGTCTGTTTATCGATCACGGCATGGGGGTCGTGATTGGCGAGACCTGCGAGATTGGAGACGATGTGGTCATTTATCAGGGGGTCACACTTGGAGGGACAGGCAAGGAAAAAGGCAAGCGTCATCCGACAATTGGCAATAACGTTGTGATTGGCTCGGGTGCCAAAGTGCTTGGTTCCTTTACAGTGGGCTCCAATTCCAATATCGGTTCCAACTCGGTCGTGCTGCGGGAAGTGCCGCCCAACAGTACAGTAGTAGGCATCCCCGGTAAAATTGTTATTCAGGATGGCAAAAAGGCCGATCGGCTCAGTCACCAGATGCCCGATCCGGTAGCCGCCCGACTCGCTGAGCTGCAGCTGGAGATCGAGCAGCTCAAAAAGCAGCTGGAGCTGGAAAATGGAATCAAGCCGAATAGCAGCAGACATTCTTCGTAATTATTGCAATATACATGGATACAGAGAAGGGATGAGAATATGTCACTACAAATCTATAACACAATGACTCGCATGAAAGAACAGTTTGTCAGTCTGACACCGGGTGAAGTGAAAATGTATGTGTGCGGACCTACCGTATACGACTATATCCATATTGGTAATGCCCGTCCGATGATCTTTTTTGATGTGGTACGCAGCTACTTGGAGAATCAGCAGTATAAAGTCGATTATGTTGTCAATTTCACTGATGTGGATGACAAGCTGATTCGCAAAGCGGAAGAACTGGATACAACCGTTATTGAAGTAGCAGAGCGTTTTATCGCAGCTTATTTTGAAGATCTGGAAGGTCTCGGCATTCGCCGTGCGACGATTCATCCACGAGTAACCGAGAATATGGATATCATTGTCCAGTTTATCGATAAGCTGGTCGAACTCGGTTATGCTTATCCAAAAGAAGGCGATGTTTACTTCCGTACCCGCAAATTTGCTTCCTATGGCAAGCTGTCTCACCAGAAGCTGGATGAGCTGCAGTTTGGTATCCGGATCGAAGTCGACAAGCGCAAAGAAAATCCGGAAGACTTTGTACTCTGGAAAGCTGCCAAACCGGGTGAGATTTTCTGGGAAAGTCCATGGGGACAAGGACGTCCAGGCTGGCATATCGAATGCTCTGCCATGGCACGCCACTATCTGGGAGATACGCTGGATATTCACGGCGGTGGACAGGATCTGCAGTTCCCGCACCATGAGTGCGAATGCGCGCAATCGGAATCGGTAACCGGCAAGCCATTGTCCAACTATTGGATGCATAACGGCTTTATCCGTATCGACGATGAGAAAATGTCCAAGTCTCTCGGTAACGGGATTCTGGTCAAGGATCTGCGTAAAAATCACAAGCCGGCAGCTATTCGTTATCTGATGCTGTCGACACACTACCGCAATCCGCTTAACTATACAGACGATACGATGACACAGGCCGAGAACAGTATTGAACGTATTGCCAATGCTGTCAGCAATGTAAAACACCGTCTGTCCGCATCCGATACTTCTTCTCCGGCAGATACAGAGCTGGTTGGCCGTATAGAAGCGATCCGCAGTCTGTTCCACGAGAAAATGCAGGATGATTTCAATACACCGGATGCGATCACTGCGGTTTTCGAATGGGTGAATGAAGCGAACCTGCTGCTTCAGCGTGAAGTGGTACAACAAGCTTCCCTGCAAGCTCTATTGCAAGTATTTGACGAAATGAACGAAGTACTGCGTCTGTACTGGGAAGAAGAGCAGCTTCTGGATGAAGAAGTCGAGCAGCTGATCGCAGAACGTATCGAAGCGCGCAGTAGTAAAAACTGGGCAAGAGCTGATGAAATCCGCGATCTGCTGTCTGCACAGGGTATTATGCTGGAAGACACGCCTCAGGGCATGAGATGGCGTCGTAAATGAACAGGAGGAGATACCAATGAACCCTCCAGAACATAATGATATGCACGGCTGGTTTCCATTTGCTCCATCCAAGCCGGCAGAGCAGCTACCGCCGCTGGCTCTTGCCTATATGGGTGATGCCATTCACGAAGTGGCAGTAAGACAGTATCTAATTTCCGGAAAAAACTTGCGTCCCAACCATCTGCACCGTCTGTCGACCGGATTCGTATCGGCAGGCGCGCAGGCACGGATGCTTCAGCATCTGGAGCCTTTGCTGACAGAGACCGAAGCGAATGTTATACGGCAGGGGCGCAATGCCAAATCCGGTACCGTACCCAAAAATGCCAGTGTGATCGATTATCGGTATGCAACGGCATGGGAATGTCTGCTCGGATACCTGTATTACAAAGGAGAGCAGGCACGTATTGAAGAGCTGATTACCCAGGGGATTCAGCATCTGGAGCAAAAGTCGTAGACGGCTCCACGTATTATTTAGACAGGCACCGTATGCCGCAGAAGCATTTCCTTTTAAAAAGGGTAATGGATAATCAGGCATAACGTAGTCCACAGGAGGAAACACCATGGAAGAAGAATATATTGCTGGCAAGCATTCGGTGACCGAAGCGCTTCGTGCCGGCAGAAGTATCAACAAAATCTGGATTGCTGAAGGTTCCCAAAAAAATCTGGTGCAGTCGATCATGGACGAAGCCAAACAGCGCGGAGTCATTGTCCAGTATGTGGACAAGCGCAAGCTGGACAGCTTTGTACCGGGTGTACAGCATCAGGGAGTCATTGCCCAGGCGGCTCCATACGAATACGCAGAGGTAGAAGATATTCTCGCAGCTGCGCAGTCCAAGGGAGAAGCACCATTTATTCTGCTGCTGGATGAAATCGAAGATCCGCATAACCTCGGTTCGATCCTTCGTACAGCAGATTGCACTGGTGTACACGGCGTCGTTATTCCAAAACGCCGTTCGGCAGGAATCACAGCGACCGTCTCCAAAACATCCGCAGGTGCTGTAGAATATGTACCGGTAGCACGGGTTAGTAATCTGGGACAGACCATCGATCGCCTCAAGGAACAGGGCGTATGGGTAGTCGGAACCGATGTGGATACGGACAGTAATCTGTATCAGACGGATATTTTCAACGGGCCGGTAGCTGTCGTTATCGGTAATGAAGGCAAAGGCATGGGCCGCTTGATCCGGGAGAAGTGCGATGTACTGGTTCAGCTGCCGATGAAAGGGCAGATTAACTCGCTTAATGCTTCAGTAGCTGCAGGAGTGGTCATGTACGAAGTACTGCGCCGCCGGCAGTCACTCGGTTAGAAGGTATGACGGATCTGCGGGATGTTCTTCTGGTGGATGGTTACAATATGATCGGTTCCTGGCCCGAGCTGGTAGAATTATCGGAGATCGGGCTGAATGAAGCACGCAACCGTCTGCTGGAACGTCTGGCTAATTATCAGGCGTACTCGGGACGGCGAGTCATTGCCGTTTTTGATGCCTACCGGGTTCCGGGACTTGGCAAATCCTACGAACAGGGCAAGGTCGAGATGTACTTTACCAAAGAAAAGGAGACTGCCGATGAAGCGATTGAACGCTTTGTCGGTGAGTTGTCCCACCGCCGCCGCCAAATCTATGTGGCTACCAGTGATCTGGCTGAGCAGCATGTCGTTTTTGGTCAGGGAGCACTTCGGGTATCTGCCCGTGAGCTGCTAATCGAGGTGCAAATCAGCGAAAGAGAGATTGCACAGCGCATACGCGAACAGCGGGAGTACGGTTCACGCAATACACTGGATGGCAAACTGAATCCGCAGCAGCGGTATTTATTCGAGAAATGGCGCAGGGGAGAGTGAGTTGTCACTGTAATGACAGCTTACTTGCGAACCTGCGTTCTCTTTTATGAAAAAAAGCCGGGAAATGCTGTAACAACGGCGTTATAGGCGACAAATACGGTTGACGATGTGAGGTTACATAATATATACTTGGGCTATATTTTATAGGGTAACGGAGACCTTGCGTTGCAACCGGAGGGATTGTTTGTGAGTGTCGACCTCAAAGATATCATGGTGTCACCATACGATTACCAGAGCGATGAAGATCTTGTAGAAGCCGTCCGGCAAGGCGATTCCGAAGCCTTGGAGTACTTGATTACCAAGTACAAAAATTTTGTACGTGCAAAAGCCCGGTCTTATTTTCTTATCGGCGCAGATCGTGAAGATATCGTGCAGGAAGGCATGATCGGCCTGTACAAATCGATTCGTGATTTCAAAAACGACAAGATGTCTTCGTTCAAGGTGTTTGCCGAACTGTGTATTACCCGTCAGATCATTACTGCGATCAAGACGGCTACACGGCAAAAGCATATTCCGCTGAACTCGTATGTATCCCTGGACAAACCGATCTATGACGAAGATTCCGACCGTACACTGCTTGATGTCATTTGTGGCTCACAGGTATCCGATCCGGAAGAACTGGTTATCAACAAAGAGGAATTCACCGGTCTCGAGGACAAAATGTCCGAGATTCTGAGTGATCTGGAGCGTAAAGTTCTGATGCTGTATCTTGATGGACGTTCTTATCAGGAGATCGCTGTTGATCTCTGCAGACATGTCAAATCGATTGATAACGCGCTTCAGCGTGTCAAACGCAAGCTTGAGCGATACCTCGAAGTACGTGATAACTAGACTCCTGGCAACCAAGTGAAGACTCTGCATATAGAGTCTTTTTTATTTTGTATGGCACTGTCGTTCACCCTGTAATGTGGCAACAACCAATAGCAAAAAAATCATTCGATCCGGTCTGGAAAAGAAGCTGAAAAGAATTGTTATTTTTTTGAAAAACAAACACGAATATTCGTTGACACGCTCAGAGGGCTGTGATAAAGTGTTTCAGGTAGGCCTGAAATCGCCTGTTCTTAGGTGTGTCAATCTTTATGGCGACGAAGGCAGCTATATGAGCAAGTGTAACCACCCTGACCGCATGGGGATGAAGAATGGAACAGGCTTTTGCTCTGCCCCTTTTCTTCGTTTAACCAGATCGTCTTTTGGAGGTGTAGTCGTGGCACGAAGCTTTAAGTCTATGTTTTCCTTTTTCTCCGAAAGCTGGGCTGAACTTAAAAAGGTTCGCTGGCCTAATCGTAAAGAGCTGACCAACTATACTCTTATCGTTATCGGTACGATATTGTTTGTCGCCGTTTATTTTTGGGTTCTAGACATCGGCATTTCCGCTGTGATCGAAGCGATAATTTAAGAAGGGTTCCAGGTGGCTTGATATGGAAAAAAGATGGTACGTAGTTCATACTTATTCAGGGTATGAAAACAAGGTCAAGGCCAATTTGGAAAAACGCGTTGAGTCCATGGGCATGGAAGACAAGATTTTCCGCGTTCTTGTTCCTATGGAAGAAGAACTGGTAAACAAAGACGGCAAGAAAAAAACCGTTATGCGTAAAGTTTACCCGGGATATGTTCTTGTTGAAATGATCCAGACTGATGATTCCTGGTATGTAGTACGCAACACGCCTGGTGTAACCGGCTTTGTCGGTTCGACAGGTTCAGGCTCCAAGCCGACTGCGCTGCTGCCGGAAGAAGTGGAACAGATTCTCAAACACATGGGTATGGAAGAGCCGAAGGAGCATATCGACTTCGAGGTCAAAGAATCCGTACGCATCAAAGTTGGACCGTTTGCGAATTTTGTGGGCTCCGTGGAAGAAATCTTGGTAGACAAGAGCAAGCTCAGAGTGCATGTTAACATGTTCGGACGGGAAACCCCGCTTGAGCTGGATTATACTCAAGTGGAAAAGATATAGCAGGTTTCTAGGATGACACGGGGATTTAAAATGAGCAATCATTTTGAATGCCAAACGGTGCTTCCGGTTTTACCGCATAGGCTTGAGGCAGATGTTTTGAGTCGTATGCGTCGTTTTACGTGGGAGGGCAGCGATGTCCGTCTACCACTATTCGCAAGGAGGTGTTTTACATGGCTAAAAAGGTAATCAAAATGGTAAAACTGCAAATCCCAGCTGGTAAAGCGAATCCGGCTCCTCCAGTAGGTCCGGCATTGGGTCAAGCAGGTGTCAACATCATGGCATTCTGTAAAGAGTTCAACGCTCGCACAGCAGATCAAGCAGGTTTGATCATTCCGGTTGAGATCACAGTGTTTGAAGATCGTTCTTTCACTTTCATCACAAAAACTCCACCGGCTGCAGTTCTTCTGAAAGTTGCTGCTAAGATCGAAAAAGGATCTGGCGAACCGAACAAGAAGAAAGTTGCAGTTGTTAAACGTTCCGCAGTTCGTGAAATTGCAGAACAAAAAATGCCTGACCTGAACGCAGCTTCTATCGAAGCAGCAATGCTGATGGTTGAAGGTACAGCACGTAGCATGGGTATCACAATCGAAGACTAATTTGTATTAGTTTTTACTGGTGTCCGCCAGGATCCAGTCTATGCGGAAACATTGCTTTCCGCATATGTGGGAGGAATATCCGTTAATACCACAAAGGAGGAATAACAAATGGCTAAACATGGTAAAAAATATTTGGAAGCTGTTAAAGTAATTGACAGCGAAGCAACTTACGAGCCAGCTGAAGCAGTTGCTTTGGTTAAAAAAGCAGCTACTGCAAAATTCGACGAAACTGTTGAAGCAGCAGTACGTCTGGGTGTAGACCCTCGTAAACAAGATCAGGCTGTTCGTGGCGTAGTAGTACTGCCGCACGGTACTGGTAAAACTCAACGTGTTCTCGTATTCGCAAAAGGCGAAAAAGCAAAAGAAGCGGAAGCTGCTGGTGCTGACTTCGTTGGCGATCAGGACATGATCAACAAAATCCAACAAGGATGGTTCGAATTTGATGTCTGCGTAGCTACGCCGGACATGATGAGCGAAGTTGGTAAACTGGGACGTCTGCTCGGTGGTAAAGGTCTGATGCCTAACCCTAAAGCAGGTACAGTTACATTCGACGTTACCAAAGCTGTTCAAGAAATCAAAGCTGGTAAAATCGAATACCGTCTGGACAAAGCAGGACAAATTCACGCTCCTATCGGTAAAGTATCTTTCTCTGAAGAGCAATTGAACGAGAACCTGCAAGCTTTGGTTGAAGCGCTGAACCGTGCTAAACCAGCTGCAGCAAAAGGTATCTACCTGAAAAACATTGCGGTATCTTCCACAATGGGACCAAGCGCACGCGTAAACGCAGCATCTTACAGATAATTAATGGTTGACAACAACCTTTATATTTGATAATCTGTGAAAGTTGTAATTATGCTTGAACTTTGTACTTGCAATTACACTTGAATATGTTTAACCGTAGACAGTAGGTGCCCGTAAAGGCTTAATTTCCTACCGAGGTGTTATGATAGAATATCGGATACTCAGCGCGCAGCTTGCTGCGCCTGGTGAATCCGCTCCGTCAAGCCTTCGTCATTCTGCGGGGGCTTTTTTAATGCCCGTAGGAACTTTTCTTCCGAATCGCAAGAAGATGAAGAAAAGCAAGAATACGATCAGGAGGTGTCCAATTTGGCAAACGCAAAAGTAATCCAGGCAAAACAGGAAGCGGTAGAAGTGGTTGCAGCGAAATTGCGCGAGAGCGTAACTACAGTTGTTGCTGACTATCGTGGTCTGAACGTAGCTCAAGTTACAGAACTGCGCAAGCAACTGCGTGAAGCTGGTATCGAGTTCCAAGTATTGAAAAATACACTGGTTCGTCGTGCCACTGAGTCTGCTGACCTGACTGAACTGAACGAAGTACTGAGCGGTCCTACCGCTATTGCTTTCAGTAAAGACGATGCAGTAGCACCGGCTAAAATTCTGAACGATTTCGCTAAAACGAATGACGCTCTGGAATTGAAAGGCGGCGTTGTTGAAGGACGCGTAGTAAGCGCAGAAGAAATCAAAGCACTGGCAGCTCTGCCATCCCGCGAAGGTCTCTTGTCCATGCTGCTTAGCGTACTTCAAGCTCCAGTTCGCAACTTTGCACTGGCAGTTAAAGCAGTATCCGAGAAAGAAGAGCAAAGCGCGTAAGCAATTTGCACCCTGTTCCTCACACGCCTTAACGGCGTAAAAATGGCTGTAATCAGCCAAACCAAAATACAACCAATTATGGAGGGTTTATAAATGAGTCAAGAGCAAATCCTTGAAGCCATCAAAGGCATGACTGTACTGGAACTGAATGATCTGGTAAAAGCAATCGAAGAAGAATTCGGTGTAACTGCAGCAGCTCCAGTAGCAGCAGCAGCAGCAGGCGGCGCAGCTGCAGAAGCTGAGCAAACTGAGTTTGACGTAGTACTGACTTCCGCTGGTGCTTCCAAAATCAACGTAATCAAAGCTGTTCGTGAAGTAACTGGTCTGGGTCTGAAAGAAGCTAAAGAAGTAGTAGACAACGCTCCTAAAGCAATCAAAGAAGGCGTTGCTAAAGAAGAAGCTGAATCCATCAAAGCAAAACTGGAAGAAGCAGGCGCATCTGTAGAATTGAAATAAGAGAGTTTCTCTTCTTTCTTACAAACCCCTTGAATCCGTTCAAGGGGTTTGTTTTATAAAAAAAGCAGTATAACAGGTGAAATCAAGAAAGGGTGAAGGAATGATATGGGAGATCATTATTATTCCAGCCAGCCTGGTGCAGCGCATGAACGCCGTATTATTGAAGCGGAATTGCGGGGCAAGGCTTTCAAATTTATAAGTGATGCCGGAGTCTTTTCCAAAACAGGAGTAGACTATGGCAGCAGAGTGCTCATTGATGCCCTTACACTAAGTGAAGATTCCAACGTGCTGGATGTAGGCTGCGGTTATGGGCCTATTGGTCTGTCTGCTGCATGTCTGGCAGCTAAAGGACATGTAACGATGCTGGATGTTAATGCACGTGCGGTTCAACTGGCCAAAGAAAATGCCGCTCTCAATCATATTGAGAATGTAACGATTCTGGAAAGTGATTTGTTTGCAGCTGTTCAGGGACAGAAGTTCGACGTTGTGCTAACCAACCCGCCGATCCGTGCAGGCAAGGCAACTGTACATGCCATTTTTGAAGAAGCTGCAGCTCATTTGAAGGATGGAGGCTCACTATGGGTCGTTATCCAGAAAAAGCAGGGTGCTCCTTCAGCCAAAGCCAAAATGGAAGAGTTGTTCACCAGTGTGGAGGAAGTTACCAAGGATAAAGGATATCGCATCTTCCAGGCAATCAAATAAAAAAGGCCTATTCATCGGCTAGGATGAACAGACCTTGACACAAACCGGAAACGTAAAAACAGTGAATACGCCTGTTGACTTAAATAGGCTAACGTGTTATTATTACAAAATGTCAGTATTAAGATGCCCTTTTTGGCTTTAGTTTTCTGTAGAATTACGAAAATTATGTACCATAAGGGTGTTTAATCTTGTCCTTAAACGTATAATAATCGGTATTTCAGTTAATTTCAACTGAAATATAAGTCTGAGCTGCTGGGTCACATCCGTTGATAGCTGATGGTGCTCTTTTTTCGAGAAGATTCGATAAGAGCTTTTCTCTATTTGTGGGTGTGCACTTCTATGTATGGACCTATTATACGTGATCCAAACAGCAGTTCGCAATGAAATTTTTAAGTGAGTAGACATTAAGGGGTGAGTATAAGTTGGCAGGACATCTTGTTCAATATGGTCGACGCACTCGGCGAAGTTATGCACGAATTAACGAAGTTCTTGAAGTACCTAACCTGATCGAAATCCAACAAAAATCTTATCAGTGGTTTTTGGATGAAGGATTGCGTGAAATGTTCCAGGATATCTCGCCAATTCAAGATTTTACAGGCAATCTGGTGCTCGAGTTCATCGACTACAGCCTTGGTGAGCCGAAATACACAGTAGACGATGCGAAAGAGCGTGACGTTACGTATTCAGCTCCGCTGCGGGTAAAAGTCCGTCTCATTAACAAGGAAACGGGTGAAGTCAAAGAGCAGGAAGTATTCATGGGTGATTTCCCGCTGATGACGGAAACCGGCACCTTTATCATTAACGGTGCAGAACGGGTTATTGTCAGCCAGTTGGTTCGCTCTCCCAGCGTCTATTTCAGCACTAAAGTCGATAAAAATGGTAAAACATCATATACTGCTACCGTTATTCCTAACCGTGGCGCATGGTTGGAACTGGAGATGGATGCAAAAGATATCGTCTATGTACGTATCGACCGCACTCGTAAGATCCCGGTAACCGTACTGCTGCGTGCACTTGGATTCGGCAGCGACGCTGAAATTCTGGACCTGCTTGGCAATGACGAATATATCCGTAATACATTAGATAAAGATAACACCGACTCTACCGAGAAAGCGCTGATCGAGATCTACGAGCGTCTTCGTCCGGGCGAGCCACCAACACTTGATAACGCCAAAAGCTTGCTCGTAGCGCGTTTCTTCGATCCAAAACGCTATGATCTTGCAAATGTAGGTCGTTACAAAATCAACAAAAAGCTTCATATCAAAAATCGTCTCTTTAACCAGCGCCTCGCTGAGACGCTGATTGATACCAATACAGGTGAGATTGTAGCAGAAGCCGGACAGGTAGTAGATCGTCGTCTCCTTGATGAGATCATGCCTTACCTTGAAGGTGACTTGAACTTCAAAACTTACCATGTAGCTGGCGGCGTACTCGATGCCAATGATATTCCGATGCAGACAATCAACGTCTTCTCTCCACTGGAAGATGGCAAAGTAGTATCGGTAATTGCCAACGGCACAATCGATAAATCCGTTAAGAACATTACACCGGCTGATATTATCGCATCGATCAGTTACTTCCTGAACCTGCTTCAGGGTATTGGCGATACGGATGATATTGACCATCTGGGTAACCGTCGTCTGCGTTCCGTAGGCGAGCTGCTGCAAAATCAGTTCCGTATTGGTCTGTCCCGTATGGAACGTGTAGTACGCGAGAGAATGTCCATTCAGGATGCTAACGTGATTACTCCACAGGCACTTATTAACATACGTCCTGTGATTGCATCCATCAAGGAGTTCTTTGGTAGCTCCCAGCTGTCCCAGTTTATGGATCAGACTAACCCGCTTGGCGAACTGACGCACAAACGTCGTCTGTCTGCCCTCGGACCCGGCGGTCTGACACGTGAGCGCGCAGGCTTTGAAGTCCGTGACGTACATCCGAGTCACTATGGCCGTATGTGTCCTATCGAGACTCCAGAGGGACCAAACATCGGTTTGATCAACTCCCTGTCCACGTTCGCACGTATCAATGAGTATGGCTTCATCGAAGCACCATACCGTCGTGTAGATCCTAACGCTAATCGGGTAACCGATCAGATTGATTACCTGACAGCGGATGAAGAAGATAACTATGTAGTCGCACAGGCGAATGCGGTCCTGAACGAAGACGGTACTTTTGCAGAGGAAATGGTAATCAGCCGTTACAACAAACAGGCTGACAATATCCTTCCTATGCCGAGAGAACGCGTTGACTATATGGACGTATCTCCAAAACAGGTTGTATCTGTTGCGACGGCATTGATTCCGTTCCTGGAAAACGATGACTCCAACCGTGCTCTGATGGGTTCCAACATGCAGCGTCAGGCGGTACCTTTGCTTATTCCGAAGGCACCACTGGTCGGTACAGGTATGGAACACAAAGCAGCCAAGGATTCCGGCGTATGTATTGTAACCAAATACGACGGTATCATCGAACGCTCTACAGCGAGCGAGATTACACTGCGCCGTATCGAAAACGTAGACGGCAAAGAAGTTAAAGGTGATCTCGTTAAGTATAAATTACACAAATTTATGAGATCTAACCAAGGTACTGCCATCAACCAGCGTCCAATTGTCAAAACAGGCGACGTTGTGAAAAAAGGCGATATCCTGGCAGATGGTCCATCCACAGAGATGGGCGAGATCGCTCTGGGACGTAACGTAGTCGTAGCATTTATGACCTGGGAAGGTTATAACTACGAGGATGCGATCCTGCTGAGCGAGAAACTCGTAAAAGAAGATGTGTACACTTCTATTCATATTGAAGAATATGAATCCGAAGCTCGTGATACGAAGCTCGGTCCGGAAGAAATCACACGCGATATTCCTAACGTGGGTGAAGATGCACTGAAAAATCTCGACGAGCGTGGTATTATCCGCATCGGTGCCGAGATTGCTGCTGGCGATATTCTTGTTGGTAAAGTAACACCTAAAGGTGTAACCGAACTGACAGCGGAAGAGCGCCTGTTGCACGCGATCTTTGGTGAAAAAGCACGTGAAGTTCGCGACACCAGCCTTCGTGTACCACACGGTACAGATGGTATTGTCGTAGACGTTAAAGTGTTCACCAGAGAAAACGGCGACGAGTTGCCACCGGGTGTAAATCATCTGGTACGTGTATACATCGCGCAAAAACGTAAAATCTCCGAAGGCGATAAAATGGCGGGACGTCACGGTAACAAAGGTGTCGTTGCACGTATTCTGCCGGAAGAAGATATGCCGTTTATGCCAGATGGTACACCGGTACAGGTAGTACTGAATCCACTGGGCGTACCTTCCCGTATGAACATCGGTCAGATTCTTGAAGTCCATATCGGTATGGCAGCGATGAAGCTTGGTATTCACGTCGCTACACCGGTCTTTGACGGAGCGAACGAGTACGATGTATTCGATACAATGGAAGAAGCTGGCATGCAACGTAACGGTAAGACAATCCTTTACGATGGAAGAACCGGTGACGAGTTCGAGCGTGAAGTTACAGTCGGCGTTATGCACATGATCAAACTGGCGCACATGGTCGATGATAAAATCCATGCTCGTTCCACAGGTCCTTACTCTCTCGTTACACAACAGCCGCTGGGTGGTAAAGCTCAGTTCGGTGGTCAGCGTTTCGGGGAGATGGAAGTATGGGCGCTTGAAGCTTATGGCGCCGCGTATACCCTGCAAGAGATCCTTACTGTCAAATCCGATGATGTCGTTGGTCGTGTGAAAACGTACGAATCCATCGTGAAAGGCGAAAACGTTCCTGAACCGGGCGTTCCTGAATCTTTCAAAGTATTGATCAAGGAGCTGCAAAGCTTGGGTATGGACGTTAAGATTCTCAATGAAGATGAAAATGAAATTGAGATGAGAGAGCTGGATGACGAGGAAGAGAACACCAATGATAAACTGAGCCTCAACCTTGAAGGTTCAGAAGTCGGCGTAGATTAATATCACTTATTCATGATTCCCAACATTGTCTGATGAAGGTAGACCGGAGTGTTTCCGGTCTATCCTCATTCATCAGACGGTGCGTTGGGATTTGTGCGGAATACAGAGCTTTACAATAAATAGGATTTGGCCTTAGGAGGGGTGTCTCTTGATAGACGTTAACAATTTCGAATTTATGAAAATTGGGCTTGCTTCCCCAGACAAAATTCGTTCTTGGTCCCGCGGAGAAGTTAAAAAACCGGAGACAATCAACTACCGTACGCTTAAACCAGAGAAAGACGGTCTGTTCTGTGAACGCATTTTCGGACCAACCAAAGACTGGGAATGTCATTGCGGTAAATATAAGCGCGTACGTTACAAAGGTGTAGTCTGTGACCGTTGTGGCGTTGAAGTAACACGTGCCAAAGTACGTCGTGAACGTATGGGACATATTGAGCTGGCAGCTCCTGTATCCCACATTTGGTATTTCAAAGGTATCCCGAGCCGTATGGGTCTTGCACTCGATATGTCTCCACGATCCCTGGAAGAAGTTATCTACTTCGCATCTTATGTTGTTACCGATCCAGGCGAGACACCATTGGAGAAGAAACAACTTCTCTCTGAAAAAGAATACCGCAGCTACCGTGAAAAGTATGGCTACGGATTCCATGCAGGTATGGGTGCAGAAGCGATCAAGCGACTGCTTCAAGACCTGGATCTGGACAAAGAACTGGAATTCCTGCGTGAAGAGCTGCGTACCGCTCAAGGCCAACGTCGTAACCGTGCGATCAAACGTCTTGAAGTTATCGAAGCATTCCGCAATTCCGGCAACTCTCCGGATTGGATGATCATGGATGTTCTGCCGGTAATTCCGCCAGAAATTCGTCCGATGGTTCAGCTGGATGGTGGACGTTTTGCAACATCCGACCTGAATGACCTGTACCGTCGTGTAATCAACCGGAATAACCGTCTGAAGCGCCTGCTGGATCTGGGTGCTCCTGATATTATCGTACAGAACGAGAAACGTATGCTGCAGGAAGCTGTAGATGCCTTGATCGATAACGGCCGTCGCGGACGTCCGGTAACCGGTCCTGGTAACCGTCCTCTGAAATCCCTCAGCCATATGCTGAAAGGTAAACAAGGTCGTTTCCGTCAGAACTTGCTCGGTAAACGTGTCGATTACTCTGGTCGTTCCGTTATCGTCGTAGGTCCTTACCTGAAAATGTACCAGTGCGGTCTTCCAAAAGAAATGGCGCTGGAACTGTTCAAGCCATTCGTAATGAAAGAGCTGGTTAACAAAGGCCTGGCTCATAACATTAAGAGTGCAAAACGCAAAGTTGAACGTGTAAGTCCGGAAGTATGGGATGTACTGGAAGAAGTAATCAAAGAACACCCGGTTCTTCTGAACCGTGCACCAACGCTGCACAGACTCGGTATCCAGGCATTTGAACCGATTCTGGTTGAAGGCCGCGCAATCCGTCTGCATCCGCTCGTATGTACAGCATATAACGCTGACTTTGACGGTGACCAAATGGCGGTTCACGTACCGTTGTCTGCAGAAGCACAAGCGGAAGCACGCTTGCTGATGCTGGCATCCGGTAACATCTTGAACCCTAAAGACGGCAAGCCGGTTGTTACACCTTCCCAGGATATGGTCCTCGGCTCCTACTATCTCACCATGGATAATATGGAAGCCAAAGGTTCCGGCATGATCCTGCGTACAGTCAATGAAGCCGTATCCGCTTATCAGCGTGGCACAGCTTCCCTGCATGCACGTGTAGCGATTCCTGCCAAAGCACTGGGTAAAACCAGCTTTACGGAAAAACAACAATCCGGTATGTTGATCACAACTGTCGGACGGATTATCTTTAACGAGATTTTCCCTGAGTCTTTCCCTTATATCAATGAACCGACTCGTGCCAACCTGTATCAGGGTATCCCGGATCACTACTTTATCTATGAAAAAGGTACAAACGTACTCGAATTCATGAAGGCCGTTCCGCAAACCGGTGCGATCGGTAAAGAATATCTTGGTACTATCATTGCACGTTGTTTCGAAGTCTACCATACAACACTGACTTCCGTAATTCTGGATAAAATCAAGCAACTGGGCTTCACGTATTCCACTCGTGCGGGTATTACCGTTGGTGTGGCAGACGTTGTGGTTCCACCGGAGAAAACAGCACTGCTGGCTGAATCCGATAAAAAAGTTGCCGTTATCACGAATCAGTACCGTCGTGGTCTGATCACAAACGAAGAGCGTTATGACCGTGTTATCGAGATCTGGTCCCGTACGAAGGACGAGCTGACCGACATCCTGATGAAATCGATGGATCGTTACAACTCCATCATGCTGATGGTTGATTCCAAGGCGCGGGGTAACAAATCCCAGATTACTCAGCTGGGCGGTATGCGTGGTCTGATGGCCAACCCATCCGGTCGTATCATCGAGCTCCCAATCAAATCGAACTTCCGTGAAGGTCTGACAGTCCTTGAGTACTTCCTGTCTACTCACGGAGCGCGTAAAGGTCTGGCGGATACAGCACTTCGTACCGCTGACTCCGGTTATCTGACTCGTCGTCTCGTTGACGTAGCCCAGGACGTAATCGTACGTGAAGATGATTGCGGAACAGACAAAGGATTTATCGTTAGCCGTATCCAGGATGGTAAAGAAGTTATCGAAGACCTGTACGATCGTCTGGAAGGACGCTACTGCTTCGAGACTGTTCGTCATCCGGAGACTGGCGAGATCCTCGCTAGCCGCAATGAACTGATTGATTCTGACAAGGCTGAAGCTATCGTGGCTGCTGGCGTCAACAAAGTACAGATTCGTTCCGTACTGAGCTGCCGTACAAGACACGGGGTATGTAAGAAATGTTACGGTCGTAACCTGGCGACTGGTAAACACGTTGAGATCGGTGAAGCGGTTGGTATTATCGCTGCCCAGTCCATCGGTGAGCCAGGAACCCAGTTGACAATGCGTACGTTCCATACCGGTGGTGTAGCCGGAGATGATATCACTCAAGGTTTGCCGCGTATCCAGGAGCTGTTTGAAGCCCGTAACCCTAAAGGTCAGGCGACAATCAGTGAAATCGATGGCGTAGTCAAAGAAATCCGTGAAGCCAAAGACCGTCGCGAAATCGAAGTCGAAGGTGAAGCAGAAACTAAAGTCTACTCCGTTACCTACGGTTCCCGCCTGCGTGTAAGAGAAGGCATGGAGATCGAAGCAGGGGACGAGCTGACAGACGGTTCCATCGATCCAAAAGAAATGCTGCGTATCAAAGGTATCCGCGGCGTTCAGAACTACATCCTGCAGGAAGTACAACGCGTATACCGTAACCAGGGTGTAGAAATTAACGATAAGCACGTTGAAGTTATGATCAGACAGATGCTGCGCAAAATCCGTATTGTGGATAACGGCGAAACTACGCTGCTGCCAGGCTCATTTGTGGATATCTACGAATATGAAGATGCCAACAAAGTGGCCATTATGGGAGACCGTGAACCAGCTGTTGCCAAACCGGTATTGCTCGGTATTACCAAAGCATCCCTGGAAACTGATTCCTTCCTGTCTGCTGCATCTTTCCAAGAGACCACTCGTGTCCTGACCGATGCTGCAATCAAAGGTAAAGTCGACAAATTGCTGGGTCTGAAAGAGAACGTTATTATCGGTAAGCTGATCCCTGCAGGTACGGGTATGAACCGTTACCGCAGTGTTCAGTTCGAAGAACCGGAAGCAGTAGAAGGAAACGAAGAGAATCTGGAAACTGTAACTGTAGAATAGTTGTAAATGTCAGTAAACGATTGACTGCGATAGCAGTGAATTGATATGATACACAGTAGGGTTAACGCCGGGAGAGTTTTCTTTCCCGGTGCAACCACTGCTTTATCCATATAATTGTCCACATAATTCTTTATAGAACATTCAACTTATCTATTGACACTAACCGTATGATAATGCTAATATAGCAAAGGTGCGTGAATAGAGCGCTGATCCCTGATCTTTTGGAGGGAATCGTTAAGATGACTAATGATAAAGGATTACAGGATGCCCGTATCAAGATCGGCACCAAGCAGACAATGCGAATGGTCGAAACGGGGCAAGCTGATGAAGTCTATGTTGCGCAGGATGCAGAGCAGCATCTCATTTCAAAGATCGTGCAATTGTGTTCCAAGCACTCTGTCAGAATCACTTATGTAGATACGATGAAGGAACTGGGCAAAGCATGTGGAATCGAAGTGGGAAGTGCGATGGCTGTTGTCCTTAAATAATGCAATAAGGAACGTTTTTGCTAGTCAGAACGGCAGGCAAAAACTTTTCATTTGTTCTTTTATGAACCGCCTGGGTCTGTGGGCTTAACAAACGGTTTACAAAAGAACTGAAAATATGGGAAGGGGGTGGCAATACAATGCCAACTATCAATCAATTGGTCCGTAAAGGACGTCAAGCGAAAATCGAGAAATCGAAATCTCCTGCACTGCAAAAAGGGTTTAACGCTCTGAAACGTCAAGAGACAAACCTGAGTGCTCCACAAAAACGTGGTGTATGTACTCGTGTAGGTACGATGACTCCGAAAAAACCGAACTCCGCGCTTCGTAAGTATGCTCGTGTACGTTTAACTAACCGTATCGAGGTTACTGCTTACATTCCAGGTATCGGTCATAACCTTCAAGAGCACAGCGTAGTACTCGTACGCGGTGGCCGGGTTAAAGACTTACCAGGGGTTCGTTATCATATCGTTCGTGGCGCGCTGGATACAGCAGGCGTTAACAACCGTATGCAAGGTCGTTCCAAATATGGTACAAAACGTCCTAAAGAGAAAAAGTAATTCGATAGTGCAGAAATCTGCACTGCACATTTAAGAAAGGGGGATAAACATGCCAAGAAAAGGTCCAGTTACCAAAAGAGACGTGTTGCCAGATCCGGTTTATAACAGCAAGCTTGTTACTCGCCTGATCAACCGCATCATGATCGACGGAAAACGTGGAGTTGCTCAAAGCATTCTTTATAACGCGTTCAACCTGATCCAAGAACGTACAGGAAATGATCCTATGGAAGTATTCGAGGCGGCAATCAAAAACATTATGCCGGTTCTCGAAGTTAAAGCTCGCCGTGTCGGTGGTGCTAACTATCAAGTACCTATCGAAGTTAAGCCGGAGAGACGTACTTCCCTTGGTCTGCGTTGGCTCGTAAACTACTCCCGCAACCGCGGCGAGAAGACTATGGAAGAGCGTTTAGCAGCAGAAATCATCGATGCATCCAATAACACTGGCGCATCCGTGAAAAAACGTGAAGATACACACAAAATGGCTGAAGCGAACAAAGCGTTTGCTCACTACCGCTGGTAGGATTCAAGCCAATTTTCAAAAATTCCTATTTTTGAAGGGAGCACCTATTCATGGCAAGAGAGTTCTCCTTGAAAAATACACGTAATATTGGTATCATGGCACACATTGATGCCGGTAAAACAACCACTACAGAACGTATCTTGTTCTACACAGGACGTACGCACAAAATCGGTGAAGTTCACGAAGGCGCTGCGACAATGGACTGGATGGAGCAAGAACAAGAGCGCGGTATTACGATTACATCCGCGGCTACGACTGCTCAGTGGAAGGGCCACCGCGTTAATATCATTGATACTCCAGGTCACGTTGACTTCACTGTTGAAGTTGAACGTTCCCTGCGTGTATTGGACGGGGCCGTAGGCGTATTTAGTGCGAAAGAGGGCGTTGAGCCACAATCCGAGACTGTTTGGAGACAAGCAGACCGTTATGGTGTACCTCGTATCGCTTATGTCAATAAAATGGATATTATCGGTGCTGATTACCTGAACGTAGTTAAAGATATGCGCGATCGTCTGCAAGCGAACGCAGTAGCGATTCAATTGCCGATCGGTGCAGAAAATGACTTCGTAGGTATCATCGATATTATTGAAATGAAAGCTATCCAGTACAAAGATGATCTGGGTAAAGATCCGGTAGATATCGAGATCCCAGCCGATCTGAAAGATACTGTTGATGAGCTTCGTATGGAACTGGTAGAGAAAGTATCAGAACTGGACGAAGATCTGATGATGAAATACCTCGAAGGAGAAGAGCTGACGGTTGATGAAATCAAAGCTGCTCTGCGTAAAGGTGTTTGTGATGTTAAGATCTTCCCTGTAATCTGTGGTTCCTCTTACCGCAACAAAGGTGTTCAGCCGATGTTGGATGCAGTTATCGATTACCTGCCATCGCCACTGGATGTACCGGCGATCAACGGTCAACTCGAAGACGGTACAGAAGAAATTCGTCATTCTTCGGATGAAGAACCATTCTCTGCACTGGCATTCAAAATCATGACTGACCCTTATGTTGGTAAACTGACATTCTTCCGTGTATACTCTGGTGTACTGCAATCCGGTTCTTACGTTCTGAATGCCACTAAAGGCAAACGCGAACGTATCGGTCGTATCCTGCAGATGCACGCTAACAGCCGTGAAGAAATCAGCGTAGTATACGCTGGTGACATCGCTGCAGCTGTTGGTTTGAAAGATACAGGAACTGGTGATACACTGTGTGATGAGAAGAATCCGGTTATCCTGGAGTCCATGAACTTCCCTGATCCGGTTATCGAGATCGCAGTTGAGCCAAAAACCAAAGCAGACCAAGATAAAATGGCAACTGCTCTGGGTAAATTGACGGAAGAAGATCCTACTCTGCGCGCTTCTACTAACGAAGAAACAGGTCAAACGATCCTGGCAGGTATGGGTGAGCTTCACCTTGATATCATTATCGACCGTATGCGTCGTGAATTTAAGGTTGAAACTAACGTAGGTCAACCACAGGTTGCTTATCGTGAAACATTCCGTCAACCAGCTCGCGTCGAAGGTAAATTCGTACGTCAATCCGGTGGTCGTGGTCAATACGGTCACGTATGGGTTGAATTCGAACCTCTCGAAGCAGGTACTGGTAACCAATTCGAAAGCAAAATCGTCGGTGGTTCCGTACCAAGAGAATACGTTGGTCCTGCACTTCAAGGTATCGAGGAGCAAATGAAGAACGGTGTTCTTGCAGGCTTCCCGGTTGTAGACGTAAAAGCTACAGTTGTAGACGGATCTTATCATGATGTCGATTCCAACGAGATGGCATTTAAAATTGCCGGTTCGATGGCATTGAAATCCGCAAAAGACAAGTGTAAACCTGTCCTGCTGGAGCCTATCATGAAAGTTGAAGTTACAGTACCAGAAGAGTACATGGGTGACGTAATGGGTATGCTGAACTCCCGTCGCGGCCGTATCGAAGGTATGGATTCCCGCAGCGGTACTCAAATTATCCGTGCAAAAGTACCTCTGTCCGAAATGTTTGGATATTCCACAACACTTCGTTCCGGTACACAAGGACGCGGCGTGTTCTCCATGGAACTTTCTCATTATGAAGAAGTACCTAAGAGCATTGCTGAAGCAGTTAGTGCAAAAGCTAACGGCTAAGTCTAAACTCTGTTTTCACCTATGGAGTAGGCAGAAAGCGGTCTAACCGCTTTCTGATCCATACCCCATACCAAAAATAAACAACACTACCTTCAAGGAGGAACTGTTTAAAATGGCAAAGGCTAAATTTGAACGTAATAAACCGCACGTTAACATCGGTACTATCGGTCACGTCGATCATGGTAAAACAACTCTGACTGCTGCAATCACAACTGTACTGTCCAAAACTTACGGTGGTGCTGCTGTAGCATTCGATCAAATCGATAAAGCTCCAGAAGAGCGCGAGCGCGGTATCACTATCTCTACTGCACACGTTGAGTACGAAACTCCTAACCGTCACTATGCACACGTTGACTGCCCAGGTCACGCTGACTATGTTAAAAACATGATCACTGGTGCTGCACAAATGGACGGAGCGATCCTGGTTGTATCCGCAGCTGATGGCCCTATGCCACAGACTCGTGAGCACATCCTGCTGTCCCGCCAAGTAGGCGTACCTTACATCGTAGTATTCCTGAACAAATGTGACATGGTAGAAGACGAAGAGCTTCTGGAACTGGTAGAAATGGAAGTTCGCGATCTGCTGAGCGAATACGATTTCCCAGGCGACGATACTCCAATCACTCGTGGTTCTGCTCGTGAAGCACTGGCTAACCCTGATGGCGACTGGGCTAAGAAAATCGTTGAAATGTTCGAAACAATCGATACTTACATCCCAACTCCAGAGCGCGACACTGATCGTCCGTTCCTGATGCCTGTCGAGGACGTATTCTCTATCACTGGTCGTGGTACAGTTGCAACTGGCCGTATCGAGCGTGGTACTGTTAAAGTCGGCGACGAGATCGAAATCGTTGGTATCCAAGAAGAAACTAAGAAATCCGTTGTTACGGGCGTAGAAATGTTCCGTAAACTGATGGATTCCGCTCAAGCTGGTGACAACATTGGCGCCCTGCTGCGTGGTGTTGATCGTACTCAAATCGAGCGTGGACAAGTACTGTCCAAACCAGGTTCTGTTAACCCGCATACTGAGTTTTCCGCTCAAGTATACGTTCTGACAAAAGAAGAAGGTGGCCGTCACAAGCCTTTCTTCACTGGTTACCGTCCACAGTTCTACTTCCGTACAACTGACGTAACTGGCGTTATCTCCCTGCCAGAAGGTACTGAAATGGTTATGCCTGGTGATAACATCACTGTTAGCGTATCCCTGATCAACCCAATCGCGATTGAAGAAGGTACTCGCTTTGCGATCCGTGAAGGCGGACGTACAGTAGGCGCTGGCGCGGTTGCTACAATCTCCAAATAATTAATCTTTCCACGTGATCTTCAGGATCTGGAAGATTTAAATAAGCAACAATGTATTGTAACGAAGCAACATTGTATCCTAATCGAAAGTTATGATAAGGCCTGCTTCCTTTGCAAAAAGGTGCAGGTCTTATTTTATTATGGAAAAGTTTTAAAAAAGACTTGCGCATCAACCAGCTTATCATATATAATAACTAATGTTGTGCTGAGACGTTGCGATGATGTGAGAGGTTACTGACACACCCGGCTCCTTTGCCATGAGCGGTGAGTTGGAAAATTTTCACGGAGTATGTCCGATAATAAATTGGGCGATAAAAGGAGGGACTAAAATGGCAAAGCAAAAGATTCGTATTCGCTTGAAAGCTTACGATCACAGAATTCTTGATCAATCCGCAGAGAAAATCGTTGAAACGGCTAAACGTTCCGGCGCAGGAGTATCCGGACCGATCCCGCTTCCGACTGAGAAACAAATCATCACTATTCTCCGTGCGGTGCATAAATACAAAGATTCTCGTGAACAATTCGAACAACGTACACATAAACGTTTGATCGACATTGTTAACCCAACTCCACAAACTGTGGATGCTCTGATGCGTCTGGACTTACCGTCTGGCGTAGATATCGAAATTAAACTGTAATCCACATAGATGTGGTAATACGCAAAAGCGAAAAGAGGTGTCAACATGAAAGGTATCTTAGGAAGAAAACTTGGTATGACTCAAGTCTTTACCGCGGAAGGTAACGTTATTCCCGTAACGGTAATCGAAGCTGGACCATGTGTGGTTCTGCAGAAGAAAGACCTGGAAAATGACGGATACGAAGCGGTACAAATCGGTTTTGCTGATAAAAAAGCAAGCAGATCCAACAAACCGGAAGCAGGACATGCTACTAAAGCAAACACTGTGCCTAAGCGCTACGTTCGCGAAATTCGCGGTGTTGACCTCGCAAATGTCGAGGTTGGCCAGGAACTCAAAGCAGATTTGTTTGCTGAAGGTGAGTTCGTTGACGTAACGGGTATTTCCAAAGGTAAAGGTTTTGCCGGCGTTATCAAACGTTGGGGACAAAGCCGCGGACCAATGTCTCACGGTTCCCGTTATCATCGCAGACCAGGTTCGATGGGTTCTATCCAAGCGAACCGTGTACCGAAAGGTAAACGTCTGCCAGGTCACATGGGTCATGATACAGTAACGATCCAACACCTCGAAGTTATCCGCGTGGATGCTGAGCGTAACGTAATTCTCGTTAAAGGCTCTATCCCAGGCCCTAAAAATAGCTTCGTTAAAGTTAAAGAAACGGTGAAAAAATAATTAAAAAAGAAAGGAGGAACATGAAATGCCCAAAGTAGCACTTTATAGTATCGATGGCAGCCAGGTTGGCGAAATCGAATTGAGCGATTCCGTATTCGGTATCGAACCTAATACTAGCGTGCTCCACGATGCAGTTGTTATGCAACGCGCTTCTCTTCGTCAAGGTACTCACAAAGTAAAAGGACGCTCTGAAGTTCGCGGTGGTGGACGCAAACCATGGAAACAGAAAGGAACTGGACGTGCTCGTCAAGGTTCTATCCGTTCTCCACAATGGAAAGGCGGCGGCGTAGTATTTGGACCAACTCCACGTAGCTATGCTTTCAAACTGCCTAAAAAAGTTCGTCGTCTGGCGATCAAATCTGCTTTGTCTTCCAAAGTAGTAGCTAATGAAATTATCGTTCTGGATACACTGACTCTGAACAGTCCAAAAACTAAAGAGTTTGCAGCAATCCTGAACAACCTGAAAGTAGACCGTAAAGCATTGATCGTAGCTTCCGAGTACGACAATAACGTAGCTCTTTCTGCTCGTAACATCCCAGGTGTTAAATTCGTTGCAGCTGACGGTGTGAATGTTCTAGACGTGCTTGTGCACGATAAACTGATTCTGACGAAGGAAGCAGTTCAGAAGGTAGAGGAGGTGTTCGCGTAATGAAGGATCCACGCGATATAATCAAGCGTCCGGTAATTACTGAGCGTACTGCTGACTACATGAGCGAACTGAAATATGCTTTCGAAGTTGACATTCGTTCGAATAAAACGGAAATCAAAAAGGCAATTGAAGAAATCTTCAAAGTGAAAGTGTCCAAAGTTAACACTCTTCGCATGCCAGCTAAACCAAAACGTTATGGCCGTTACAGTGGTTATACTTCCGAATGGAAGAAAGCAATCGTAACATTGGCTCCAGAAAGCAAGCCGCTTGAGTTTTTTGAATCTGTAGAGTAAGGAGGACAACCCGTGCCTATTAAAAAGTACAAACCGACATCCCCGGCTCGTCGTAATATGAGTGTTTCGACATTCGAAGAGATTACAACGAATCAACCGGAGAAAACGTTGCTGGCTCCGCTTTTCAAAAAAGCAGGCCGTAACAACCAAGGTAAAATTACTGTTCGTCACCACGGCGGCGGACACAAACGTAAATACCGTATCATCGACTTCAAGCGTAACAAAGATGGAATACCAGGTCGCGTTGCTACAATCGAGTACGATCCAAACCGTACTTCCAACATCGCGCTGCTGCATTACGCTGATGGCGAAAAACGTTACATCATCGCTCCAAAAGGACTGAAAGTTGGAGATCAAGTATTCTCCGGTCCGGAATCCGATATCAAAATCGGTAACTCCCTGCCATTGGAAAACATTCCTGTAGGTACAGTTATCCACAATATCGAATTGAAACCAGGTAAAGGTGGTCAGCTCGTTCGCGCAGCTGGTACGGAAGCCCAATTGCTTGGTAAAGAAGAAAAATACGTATCTATCCGCCTGTCTTCCGGTGAAGTACGTCGCGTACTTAAAGTATGCCGCGCTACAATCGGTTCTGTAGGTAACGAAGATCACGAATTGATCAAAATCGGTAAAGCTGGTCGTAACCGCTGGTTGGGCAAACGTCCACAAGTTCGAGGCGTAGTTATGAACCCTAACGATCACCCACACGGTGGTGGTGAAGGTAAAGCTCCTATCGGTCGTAAATCTCCAATGTCACCTTGGGGTAAACCAACTCTGGGTTACAAAACTCGTAAAAAAGGTAAAGCTTCCGATCAATACATCATTCGCCGCCGCACGAAGTAAGATTTGTGCTTGAATGCTTGTAAAGTATGAAGTGACGAAAAGATGAAGGGAGGATTCAACCTATGAGCCGTAGTCTTAAAAAAGGTCCTTTCGTGGATGGATACTTGCTGAAAAAAGTGGAAGTTCTGGATGCTGACAACAAAAAAACAGTGATCAAAACTTGGTCCCGTCGCTCCACAATTTTCCCACAATTCATCGGACACACTTTCGCTGTCTATGATGGACGCAAACATGTACCTGTATACGTAACGGAAGATATGGTCGGACACAAGCTTGGTGAGTTCGCACCAACTCGTACGTACAAAGGTCACACTGATGATGACAGAAAAACAAGACGTTAATATAGTGTTGTAAAAGTAAGAGAGGAGGTCACGCAATGCAAGCGAAAGCACATGCAAAGTTTGTACGCATCGCTCCGCGCAAAGTTCAACTGGTTGTTGACCTGATCCGCGGAAAGCAGGTTGGTGAGGCGATCGCAATTCTGCGTCACACACCAAAATCTGCATCTCCGGTAGTTGAGAAGCTTCTTAACTCCGCAATCGCCAATGCTGAATTCATCAGCACTGAGAAAAACGAATCTCTGGACGTGAACAACCTGTTCATTTCTGAAGCTTTCGTTAACCAAGGTCCTACTTTGAAACGGTTCCGCCCTCGTGCAATGGGACGTGCAAGTAAGATCAACAAACGCACCAGCCACATTTCTTTGGTGGTAACTGAAAAATAAAAGGAGGGAAAACGTGTGGGCCAAAAGGTAAATCCCATCGGATTGCGTGTAGGTATTATCCGTGACTGGGAATCTAAATGGTATGCTGGTAAAGACTTCGGCGATCTTCTTCTGGAAGACGTTCGTATCCGTGAATACCTGAAGACGAAACTGAAGGAGTCCGCTGTCTCCCGAATCGAAATCGAGAGAGCGGCTAATCGCGTGAACGTTACAATTAACACTGCGAAACCTGGTATGGTTATCGGACGCGGTGGTTCCGAGGTTGAAGTACTTCGTAATGAAGTGACTAAAATCGCGGGCGGTAAAAAAGTTCACATTAACATTTCCGAAATCAAAAATCAGGAACTGGATGCTATCCTCGTTGCTGAAAGCATTGCACAACAACTGGAACGTCGCGTTTCTTTCCGTCGTGCTCTGAAACAATCGATCCAAAGAACTATGCGCTCTGGCGCTAAAGGAATCAAAACAGCCGTTAGCGGACGTCTTGGCGGTGCTGAAATCGCCCGTTCTGAAGGTTACAGCGAAGGAACTGTTCCACTGCATACACTTCGTGCTGATATCGATTACGGTACAGCTGAAGCTCATACAACTTACGGCCGTATCGGCGTAAAAGTATGGATCTATCGTGGCGAGGTTCTTCCTACGGCTAAGAAACAAGCTGCTCAGGAAGGAGGCAACTAATCATGTTGGTACCTAAACGTGTAAAACACCGTAAACAGCATCGTCCAGGAATGGCTGGTCGCGCTAAAGGCGGTACTGAACTGAACTTCGGCGAATTCGGCCTGCAAGCTACTGAGCCTGCATGGATCACGAACCGTCAAATCGAAGCTGCCCGTATTGCTATGACTCGTTATATCAAACGTGGTGGTAAAGTATGGATCAAAATTTTCCCGGATAAACCTATTACTCAAAAGCCTCTCGAGGTTCGTATGGGTAGCGGTAAAGGTAACGTAGAAAAATGGGTTGCCATCGTTAAACCAGGAAAAATTATGTTTGAACTTGCTGGCGTATCTGAAGAGATTGCACGTGAAGCAATGCGTCTGGCTTCTCATAAATTGCCGGTAAAAACTAAGTTTGTGAAACGTGAAGAATTGGGTGGTGAAGCAAATGAAGGCTAATGAATTGCGCAACCTTACCACTGCTGAAATCGAGCAAAAGATTGCTGGTTTTAAAGAGGAACTCTTTAACCTGCGCTTTCAACTTGCTACCGGTCAATTGGATAACCCTACTCGTATTAGCGCAGTCCGTAAGCAAATTGCACGTGCTAAAACAGTAGTTCGTGAAAGAGAACTCGGAATTACTTCATAATCCAATATTTGACGAGCTTGTGATTGCCGTCAGCTGAGGGAGGAGGCCCACTATGAGCGAACGTAATGCCCGTAAAGTACAGGTAGGCAAAGTTGTCAGCGACAAAATGGATAAAACTATTGTTGTAGCTGTAGAAACTTACAAAAAGCACGATCTGTATCACAAACGCATTAAGTACACTAAGAAATTCAAAGCTCATGATGAAAACAACACTGCGAAAATCGGTGACGTTGTTAAAATCATGGAAACTCGTCCACTGTCCAAAGATAAAAACTGGAGACTGGTGGAAGTTGTAGAAGAAGCAATCATCATTTGATGATTTGATATAAGTTGCCTGGAAGGAGGAACTAGAAATGATTCAACCATTTACACGTTTGGCTGTAGCCGATAACTCCGGCGCAAAAGAACTGATGTGTATTCGCGTATTGGGTGGTACTGGACGTCGTACAGCTGCTATCGGCGATACAATCGTTTGTTCTGTAAAACAAGCAACACCAGGCGGCGTTGTCAAAAAAGGTGATGTAGTTAAAGCAGTAGTTGTTCGTACGAAGAGCTCTGTACGTCGTAAAGACGGTTCTTACATCGCATTTGATGAAAATGCAGCAGTGGTAATCAAAGACGATAAAGGCCCTCGTGGTACTCGTATCTTTGGACCAGTTGCTCGTGAACTGCGTGACCGCGATTACATGAAAATCGTTTCCCTGGCTCCGGAAGTCATCTAAACGATACCGATATAAGGCCCTGTGCCTGAGTGAGTTATAGGAGGTGTACAGAAATGGCGAAAGTGAAAAAAGTGTTGGAGTCTCACAACAACAAGCTGCACGTGAAAAAAGATGATACGGTTATCGTAATCAGCGGTAAAGACAAAGGTAAAAAAGGTCGCGTAATCGCTGCGTATCCTCGTGAAAATCGCGTACTGGTTGAAGGCGTGAATATGATCACCAAGCATCAAAAACCAACTCAGCTGAACCCGCAAGGTGGACGCGTTGAGAAAGAAGCACCTATCCACGTTTCGAACGTAATGCACGTTGATCCTAAGGACGGAAAAAAAGTAACCCGCGTTGGTTACAAAACACTGGATAACGGCAAAAAAGTTCGTGTGGCTAAGCGCTCCGGAGATACAATCGATTAATACTAATTGTTAAGGAAAGGAGGACCTTCCACAATGGCTTCAAGAATGAAAGAGATGTACCTGAACGAAATCGTACCTTCCCTGACTACGAAATTCAACTACACGACTGTTATGCAAGTCCCTAAAGTTGAAAAAATCGTTATCAACATGGGTGTGGGCGAAGCGGTATCGAACTCCAAAGTATTGGATTCTGCTGTAAGCGATCTGCAACTGATCTCTGGTCAAAAACCAGTTATCACTCGTGCTAAAAAATCCATCGCTGGATTTAAATTGCGTGAAAACATGCCAATCGGTGTTAAAGTAACACTGCGCGGCGATCGTATGTACTACTTCCTGGACAAACTGGTTAACATTACACTGCCTCGCGTACGTGACTTCCGCGGTGTATCTTCCAAAGCGTTCGATGGTCGTGGTAACTACACACTGGGTCTGAAAGAGCAACTGATCTTCCCAGAGATCGAGTACGATAAAGTTGATAAAGTACGTGGTATGGATATCGTTATCGTTACTACAGCTAAAACGGACGAAGAGTCCCGTGAACTGCTGACCCAATTGGGAATGCCTTTCGTAAAATAATTGTGAAATGTACGGGGTTCGAATATAAGCCCCTTTTTCTCCGAAAATCTTTAGGAGGTGTCAGGCGAAGTGGCTAAAACTTCAATGAAAGTTAAACAACAACGTACACCGAAGTTCAAAGTGCGTGCTTACACTCGTTGCGAACGTTGTGGTCGTCCACATTCCGTTTTGCAAAAGTTTAAAATTTGCCGTATTTGCTTCCGTGAATTGGCATACAAAGGCCAGATTCCTGGCGTGAAAAAAGCAAGCTGGTAAACCATTGATTAACAGGAAGGAGGTTCACACACATGTCTATGTCAGATCCAATTGCTGATATGCTTACTCGTATTCGTAACGCCAACACTGTGCGTCACGAAACGGTAGAAGTTCCAGCTTCTAAAATGAAGAAGCAAATTGCTGATATCCTGAAACGTGAAGGTTTCATTCGTGATGCTGAAATGGTTGAGGATAACAAACAAGGAATTATCCGTATTTTCCTGAAATACGGTCAAAATAACGAACGTGTAATTACTGGCCTGAAACGTATCAGTAAACCAGGACTTCGCGTTTACACGAAGAGCAATGAAATCCCTCGCGTATTGGGTGGACTCGGAATCGCGATTATCTCTACTTCTAACGGAGTGGTAACCGATAAAGAGGCTCGTCAATCCAAAAGCGGCGGCGAAGTTATTTGCTACGTTTGGTAATTAACGTCATAAAATAAGGAGGTGCAACGCAATGTCCCGTATTGGTCGTAAACCAATTGAAGTACCTAGTGGTGTAGAAATCACTATGGATAACACTACTCTTACGGTAAAAGGTCCGAAAGGAACCCTGTCCCGTGAGCTTCACAAAGACATGAAAGTAAACGTTGAAGGTAACGTGATCACGATTGAGCGTCCTTCTGACAATAAACTTCACCGTTCCCTGCACGGAACAACTCGCAGTGTTGTGAGTAACATGGTGAGCGGAGTAACTACTGGTTTCTCCAAAGCTCTGGAACTGGTTGGTGTCGGATACCGCGCAAGCAAATCTGGCGACAAAATCGTTCTGAACGTAGGTTACTCTCACCCGGTAGAAATTACTCCGGAAGCAGGCATCGAGTTCGATGTACCTACTAACACTCGTATCGTAGTTAACGGTATCGATAAAGAGCGCGTAGGTGCTTACGCAGCTAAAATCCGCTCCGTACGTGAACCAGAACCTTACAAAGGTAAAGGTATCAAGTATGAAGGCGAACGTATTCTTCGTAAAGAAGGTAAAGCTGGTAAGAAAAAATAAGCTAGGGGATAATGGCTCATTACCCCAAGCAAGCTAGCTTGAAGCTGGCTCAGGTAAAATGAAGGGAGTGAAATATACAGTCATGATTACTAAAGCTGATAAAAATAAAGCTCGTCTGAAAAGACATCTGCGTGTTCGTAAGAACATCACTGGTACTGCTCAGCGTCCTCGTCTGAACATTTTCCGTTCTTCCAAACACATCTATGCTCAACTAATCGACGACGTGGCTGGTGTAACTTTGGTATCTGCATCCACTAAGGATAAAGATCTGAAAGACATCAAAAACGGCGGTAGTGTTGAAGCTGCTACTCAAGTAGGACAGCTGATCGCAAAACGTGCAGTTGAACAAGGACACGAGTCTGTTGTATTTGACCGCGGAGGCTATTTGTATCACGGACGGATTCAAGCCCTGGCAGATGCAGCTCGTGAAGCGGGTCTTAAATTCTAATACATTGTAAAAAAGGAGGTAAACGACTTGCGTATTGATCCAAATACTTTAGAACTTACTGAAAGAGTAGTTCATATTAATCGTGTAGCTAAAGTAGTTAAGGGCGGACGTCGTTTTAGCTTTAGCGCGCTGGTAGTAGTAGGCGACGGTAAAGGCTGGGTTGGTGCTGGTCTCGGTAAAGCCGGTGAAGTACCTGATGCGATTCGTAAAGGTATCGAAGATGCTAAGAAAAACCTGGTACACGTTCCACTCGTAGGAACTACAATTCCTCACCTCGTAAACGGTAAATTCGGAGCAGGCCGCGTAATGCTGAAGCCAGCATCTGAAGGTACTGGAGTAATCGCTGGTGGTCCAGTTCGTGCTGTTCTGGAACTTGCTGGTGTAGGTGACATCTTGACAAAATCCCTGGGTTCTTCGAACTCCATGAATATGGTTAATGCTACGCTGGAAGGCTTGTCTCGCCTGAAACGTGCTGAAGATGTAGCTAAACTGCGTGGAAAAACAATCGAAGAGCTGCTCGGTTAAGGAGGGAATCACATGGCTAAATTGGAAATTACCCTCGTCCGTAGCGTGATCGGTCGTCCAGAAAACCAACGCGTCACTGTAAAAACTTTGGGACTGCGTAAACTGAACCATTCGGTCATCCAAGAAGACAATGCTGCTATTCGCGGCATGGTTAACCAAGTAAAACACTTGGTATCTGTAAAAGAAATTCAAGGCTAATTGATCGAAAGATTAGCCTATTATCAATAAGGAGGTGCAACGAACGATGAAATTGCATGAACTTTCTCCAGCACCTGGTTCCCGCAAAGAACGCAAACGTGTCGGTCGCGGAACTAGTAGTGGTACTGGTAAAACATCGGGTCGTGGTCACAAAGGACAAAATTCACGCTCTGGCGGCGGTGTTCGTCCAGGATTTGAAGGCGGTCAAAACCCATTGTATCGTCGTTTACCGAAACGTGGATTTGTTAACCCAACCCGTAAAGAGTACGCACTGGTTAATGTAGCTGAACTGAACAGTCTGGCTGCTGATACTGAGGTTACTCCGGAATTCTTGATGGAGCAAGGCATTGTAAAAAGTGCGAAAAGCGGAATCAAGATCCTGGGCAACGGTGAACTGTCTGTAAAACTGACTGTAAAAGCGAATAAGTTCTCTCAATCTGCGGTAGAGAAGATCGAGGCTGCCGGCGGTAAAACCGAGGTGATCTAATGTTCAAGACCCTGACGAATATATGGCGGGTGGAGGATCTTAGAAATCGGATACTATTTACCCTGCTGGTACTGATTGTCTACCGTATCGGTTCATTTGTACCAGTACCTGGAGTAAACACGGAAGTTTTCACTGCCACAAATAACCAGGGGCAAGAATTATTCGGTCTTTTAAATACCTTCTCCGGAGGAGCATTGTCTCGATTCTCGATCTTTGCCCTCGGGATTATGCCGTATATCACAGCGTCCATCATCGTACAGTTACTGTCGATGGATGTCATTCCGAAATTTGCGGAATGGGCAAAACAAGGGGAACACGGTAAAAAGAAGCTAGCACAGATTACTCGCTACGGAACAGTTATTCTGGGTCTTATTCAGGCCTTTGGTACATCGATCGGCTTTAACCGTTTATACAATACAGAAATGATTCCAGGTGCTACTATCTGGAGTTATGTTCTGATTGCACTTGTATTGACGGCCGGTACATCTTTCCTGATGTGGCTCGGCGAGCAGATCACTGAAAAAGGAATTGGTAACGGGATCTCGATTATCATTTTCGCGGGGATCGTGGCAGCAATTCCACAGCACATTCGCGATATGGTTCAATCGGATTTCTTGGCACCAGGTCAGACGTTCATGAACGTTGTGAAACTGGTTGTCGTTGTTATTGTCGTGATTTTGATTGTTATCGGTGTTATCTTTATCCAGCAAGGGATTCGGAAAATTCCGGTGCAATATGCAAAACGCGTTGTAGGTAACAAAATGTATGGCGGTCAGAATACACATATTCCACTGAAAATCAATTCGGCTGGTGTTATCCCTGTAATCTTCGCTGTATCCCTGCTTCAATTCCCGATCATTATAGCAAGCTTTTGGTCTACTCATGGCTGGGCACAATGGATTACCAAGAATCTTTGGTATGATCAGCCGCTCGGTATGGTGCTGTATGTTATAATGATTATTGGATTTACTTTCTTCTATACATTTGTGCAAATGAATCCTACACAAATGGCAGATAATATGAAGAAGAACGGCGGTTATATTCCAGGCGTTCGTCCAGGCAAGCCTACGGCTACTTACTTGACTCGTGTCATGACTCGTTTGACCATGACCGGTTCTCTGTTCCTGGCGCTCATCTCGGTATTACCGGTATTCCTGGGAGCAATCTCCGGTCTGCCTAAATCCGTTCAGATCGGTGGTACTTCACTGCTCATCGTTATCGGGGTCGCACTGGATACGATGAAAACGATCGAAAGTCAGCTTATCAAACGCCATTATAAGGGTTTTATCAATAAATAGACGGCAGGTTCCGGCTGAATGGGGTGTCCCATTCATATCCGGCACCTTTCGTGCTGTTCTTGCAAGAGTAGTTTTAGGGGGAGTGACGAAGCGTGAACATTATATTCATGGGACCTCCGGGAGCAGGTAAAGGAACACAAGCCGCTGTGATTGTGAAAGAACTGGGCATTCCTCATATTTCTACAGGCGATGCATTTCGTCTGGCGATCAAACAGGAAACTCCAATCGGAGTAAAAGCCAAAGAATTCATCGATCAGGGTTTGCTGGTACCGGATGATGTAACCAATGGAATCGTGGAAGAGCGGCTCGCTCAACCTGACTGTGAAAAAGGTTTTTTGCTTGACGGTTATCCTAGAACTTTGGCTCAGGCTGAAGCACTGGATAAAATGCTGGCGGCAATGGACCGTAAGCTGGACCACGTAATCAATCTAAAAGTAGACCGGGATAAGCTGCTCGTTCGTATTACCGGACGACGCATCTGCAGAACCTGTGGTGCTACTTACCACATCGTATTCAATCCGCCGAAGCAAGAAGGCGTATGTGATATCGATGGCGGGGAACTCTATCAAAGAGCTGATGATAACGAAGAGAGTGTAGCAACCCGCCTTGACGAGTATGGCAACAAGACGGCGCCTTTGCTCGCTTACTACGGCGATCGCAACCTTTTGAGAGATATTGATGGCGAACAAGGCATTGACGTAGTATCACAGGATATTGTGTCATTGCTGAGAGGTTAAGCGGAATGATCATTTGCAAATCCGAAACAGAACTTGGCTTTATGCGAGAAGCAGGGCGAATCGTAGCGGAAACACACGCTTTGATCAAACAGTCTATCGAGCCAGGGATTACAACGGAAGAGCTCGATCAACTTGCGAACCGTTATATTCGCAGCCAGAATGCCTTGCCATCGTTCAAAGGATACAATGGTTTTCCTGCCAGTATTTGTGCTTCGGTGAATGAGCAGCTTGTTCATGGATTCCCAAGCAAACGCAAACTGCAAGAAGGCGACATCGTTACTTTTGATATTGGAGCTCAGTATCAGGGGTATCATGGTGATTCGGCGTGGACCTATCCGGTAGGACAAATTTCTGACGAAGCGAAGCGTCTTTTGGAAGTTACAGAAGGGGCTTTATTTGCCGGACTTGACCTGGTAAAACCGGATGTGCGTCTGTTTACAATATCGCATGCGATACAGCGTTTTATTGAAGATGCCGGGATGTCTGTCGTACGAGAGTATGTCGGTCACGGGATTGGAACCAAATTGCACGAAGATCCGAAGATTCCGAATTACGGAATCCATGATCGGGGTCCAAGACTGAAGCCGGGAATGGTGCTAGCCATTGAACCCATGGTGAATGTTGGTGGACGGCAAGTGAAAACGTTGGAAGACAAATGGACAGTAGTTACGGTTGATGGCTCACTGTGTGCCCATTTTGAACATACAGTTGCGGTTACACCGGACGGTATGGAAATTTTCACAAAACTTAACGCGTAGGTGATTGTTTTGAAACCAGGGACATCCCCGCAGGTCGGTCAAGTTGTGAGAGTTTCAAAAGGTAAGGGAGCTGGCCAACCTGCTGTAATCATTGCAATATCGGATGAGAAATTCGTGTATATCGCCGACGGAAACAAACGAAAGTTTGATCAGCCGAAGAAGAAGAATCTGCTTCATCTGGAGCTGATGCCGGTGGTAAGCAGCGAAGTCGTAGACAGTTTGCAAGAAAGCGGACGGGTCACAAACGGAAAGTTGCGTCATGCAGTTGCCAAGTTTGTTGAATCTGCCGAAAAAAATACGGTTTAAGGAGGAACTCATTGTGGCTAAAGAGGATGTTATTGAGGTAGAAGGCGTGGTTCTTGAACCATTGCCGAATGCAACGTTCAAAGTTGAGCTGGAAAATGGTCATCAGATTCTTGCTCATGTTTCCGGTAAGCTGCGGATGCACTTTATCCGTATTCTGACTGGAGATAAGGTGGTAGTTCAACTTTCACCTTATGATTTGACAAAAGGTCGTATAACTTATCGTAAATAAAACACAAATGCATAAATCTATGGTATAATAGATACTTATGTGATATAAATTTGTGGTGCAGATAATATGCTGACGAAATAAGTTTTACGGTAGTAAAACTTGAGGAGGTAATTAACATGAAGGTAAGACCTTCTGTAAAGCCCATCTGCGAAAAATGCAAAGTCATTCGCCGCAAAGGGAATGTAATGGTAATTTGTGAAAACCCTAAGCACAAACAAAAGCAAGGTTAATTAATCGAGGAGGTGTAGCGTAATGGCACGTATAGCTGGTGTAGATTTACCACGTGATAAGCGCGTTGAGATCGCCTTGACATATATTTTCGGAATCGGTAAAACGACTTCCCAGAAAATTCTGAGTGGTACAGGTATTGACTTTAACACTCGTGTCCGCGATCTAACTGAAGATGAAGTAGGAAAACTGCGTGAAGCAATTGAAAGTACAAAGGTAGAAGGTGATCTTCGTCGTGAGATCTCTCTGAATATCAAACGTCTGATCGAAATCGGATGCTACCGTGGTGTTCGTCACCGTCGTGGTCTGCCGGTTCGTGGACAACGTACTAAAACAAATGCTCGTACACGTAAGGGTCCTCGTCGTACAGTAGCGAACAAGAAGAAGTAAGGGAGGTTAATGAGCAATGGCTAAAGCTAAAAAAGTCGTACGTACTAAGCGTCGCGACCGTAAAAATATCGAATCTGGCGTGGCACACATTCGTTCCACGTTTAACAATACGATCGTTACTATTACGGATCCTCATGGTAATGCCATTTCCTGGGCTAGCTCCGGCGGTCTTGGATTTAGAGGTTCCCGTAAGTCCACTCCATTCGCAGCACAACTGGCAGCTGAAACAGCAGCTAAAGCAGCTATGGAACACGGCATGAAAGCTGTTGAAGTTATGGTTAAAGGTCCAGGTGCTGGACGTGAAGCAGCAATTCGTTCCCTGCAAGCAGCTGGTCTGGAAGTTAACCTGATCAAGGATGTAACTCCAATCCCGCATAACGGATGCCGTCCACCAAAACGTCGTCGCGTATAATCGAAGCATGTCTCTTCAATGTGGTCATATTCCCGGAGATGCATTTATGCTTGCCGGGGACTACTGCATGTCTATTGAATAAAGTTTTAGCGACAGTTTCACCGAAGCGACGTTTTGAAGGAGGGATATTGCAGTGATAGAAATCGAAAAGCCGAAAATTGAGACCGTAGATGTAAATGATGAAGGAACCTATGGCAAGTTCATCGTAGAACCTCTCGAACGTGGTTACGGCACAACACTTGGTAATTCACTTCGCCGGATCTTGCTGTCTTCTCTTCCGGGAGCAGCGGTAACATCCGTACAAATCGATGGTGTATTGCACGAGTTCTCAACGGTTCAAGGAGTAATGGAAGACGTTACGGAAATTATTTTGAACCTCAAGGCCCTTTCTCTGAAAATCCACTCTGATGAAGAAAAATTGTTAGAGATTGATGCAGAAGGAGATGGAGTGGTCACTGCAGGCGATATCCGTGCTGACAGTGACGTGGAAATCCTTAACCCGGATCTTCATATTGCCACTCTGGCTCCAGGTTCTAGACTCCACATGCGCATTTTTGCAAATCGTGGACGCGGTTATGTATCGGCAGATAAAAACAAACGTTCTGATCAGCCTATCGGCGTGATTCCGATCGATTCTATTTATACTCCGATTTCCCGTGTTAACTACGGTATCGAAAATACCCGTGTTGGCCAAGTTACGAACTATGACAAACTGACTATTGAAATCTGGACAGATGGAAGCATTCGTCCGGAAGAGGCAGTAAGTCTGGGTGCCAAAATTCTGACCGAGCATCTGATGCTGTTCGTTGGTCTGACCGACGAAGCCAAAGATGCAGAAATTATGGTCGAAAAAGAAGAGGACAAAAAAGAGAAAGTGCTCGAGATGACTATCGAAGAGCTCGACCTCTCTGTACGTTCTTACAACTGCTTGAAACGTGCCGGCATCAATACGGTACAAGAACTGACTACCAAATCCGAAGACGATATGATGAAAGTCCGCAACCTTGGACGCAAATCTCTTGAAGAAGTTCAAGAGAAGCTTCAGGAATTGGGCCTTGGTCTACGTGAGGAAGAATAGTCACTTAATTATTTAAAGAAGGAGGGAATACAATATGGCATATCAAAAATTGGGTCGCAACTCCAGCGCTCGTAAAGCACTGTTCCGTGATATGGTAACTGACCTGTTCTTATATGAGCGTATTCAAACGACAGAAGCAAAAGCAAAAGAACTTCGTTCTATCGCTGAAAAGCTGATCACCCTGTCCAAGCGTGGAGATCTGCATGCTCGTCGTCAAGTAGCTGCTTATGTACGTCGCGAATCTCTCGATGGTGGACAAGATGCAATTCAAAAATTGTTCTCTGAACTGGCAACTCGTTATGCAGAGCGTCCAGGTGGATACACTCGTATCCTGAAACTGGGACCTCGTCGTGGCGACGCTGCACCTATGGTTTACCTTGAGCTGGTAGACCGCGCGTAACATGCAGATAAAGAAGGGTGGACAGGGTCATAAGATTCTGACAAAGCCCTTTTTTTCTCTGTCTGGATAAGTTACTGGTATCAAGATAAAGGAGGGAGCTCCACTAGGGGCTCCCTTACTTTGTATGTGTATATAAAGGTGTGAGATACATGCGTAATCTATGTATGACCGTAAACTATGATGGAAGTCGTTATAATGGCTTTCAAACACAGCCGGACGGGAATACCGTGCAGGATCATTTGGAGAAAGCAATAGCTACTCTTGTTGGCGAGAAGCCGAAGATTCATGGCTCAGGGCGTACAGATGCTGGAGTGCATGCAGTCGGCCAGGTATTTAACTTTATGACAGACTCCCCCATACCAGCAGATCGCTGGCCTCTGGCCCTGAATGGCCGTCTGCCCAGGGATATTGTTGTGACCGGGGCTCAGAATGTTCCGCTGGAGTTTCATTCCAGGCGCTCTGCGAAGCGCAAGACGTACCGGTATACGATTAATGCCAATCAGTATGCGGATGTGTTTTTGCGTCATATGCAGCTGCATCACCCGGCCAGGTTAAATGTTCAGGCGATGGAAGAAGCTTTTCACCACTTTGTAGGAACCTATGACTTTACTTCTTTTGCTTCCCGTTATTCCCAAAAGCAGAACCATGTTCGTACGGTGCTGGAGACGAGACTGGAGATTGATTATTCTCAGACACGTCCTCATACAAGAGACCAGGGTATCCTGCATTTTTATATTACGGGTAATGGTTTTTTACAGCATATGGTGCGGATTATTATGGGGACACTTATTCAGGTCGGAGAAGGCAAGCATAAGCCGGATGCCATACCTGGGATGATTGCAGCATGTGATCGTAGTGCTGCAGGACCTACAGCCGTTAGTAAGGCGTTGACCATGTGGGGAGTACACTATGACGACATTAATTTTCAAGATAAATGATCCAATAAAAAAAGTCTTGAAAAAGGTTAAATAGTGCTTGCTTAACGCTGATTCATCCTGTAAAATAAAAGTTGTGTTTTCTTAGAGCTATCCCACAGCCCCCTGAGAAAATTACATTACCATTGATATAACCATTAACTATTACAAATGTAACATTGTGTATTAAAAACACAAACAAAGAACGATCATATATGAAAATGAAAATTTTCAAAAGCAGACTAAGGAGGAACTTCTCATGCGCACGACCTATATTGCGAAGCCAAGTGAAGTAGAACGCAATTGGCACATTATTGATGCTGAAGGTAAAACACTTGGCCGTCTGGCAAGTGAAGCCGCAGCACTGATCCGCGGTAAACATAAACCATCTTTCACTCCTCACGTGGATGGCGGAGATTTCGTTATCGTAATCAACGCTGAAAAAATTCACCTGACTGGTAAAAAGCTGCAAGACAAAAAATACTATCGTCATTCCATGCACCCAGGTGGTCTGAAAGTGATGAATGCTCAAGAACTGCTCGCTAACAAACCTGAGCGTGTAATCGAAGCTGCTGTACACGGTATGCTTCCAAAAACTCGTCAAGGTAACGCAATGAAGTTGCGTCTGAAAGCATACGCTGGCGCAGAACATCCACATGCAGCACAAAAACCAGAAGTTTACGAACTTCGCGGATAATTAAAAGGAGGACAGTTTCATGGCACAAGTACAATACTATGGGACAGGTCGTCGTAAACATTCGGTAGCACGTGTTCGCCTTGTACCGGGTGAAGGACGCATTGTCATCAACAAACGCGACATCAATGAATATTTCGGTTTGGAAACACTCAAACTGATCGTTAAACAACCACTGAACCTGACTGAAACACTGGGCAGCTACGATGTAATCGTACTGGCTCATGGCGGCGGTATCTCTGGTCAAGCAGGAGCAATTCGTCACGGTATCTCCCGTGCATTGCTGAAAGCTGATCCAGAACTTCGCGGTTCCCTGAAAAAAGCTGGATTCCTGACTCGTGACCCACGTATGAAAGAACGTAAAAAATACGGTCTTAAAGCGGCTCGTCGCGCACCTCAGTTCTCCAAACGTTAATTTTCATTCAAAAGCCTTTTCTCTCTTGCAGAGGAAAGGCTTTTTTATGCGTAGATTCTATCCATCTTATCCCCAGCTATTCATGGAAGCTATCAGAAACATCTGTATACAACCTGTGGAAAAAGAAGCAGATCCTTATCGTTAACCAAATTCACTGTGGGATATGTGTACAAGCCTGTGAATAGTGGAATAATAAATAAACAAAAATTCTGGAAACATAAAATTATCCACAGACTATTTTTAAAAGCTTAATATACTTTAGAACGTACAACTGCTGGTAATACCAATCCGATCGCCTATTCAATATTTTTTGAGAAAGATTCCAGGATTCTATTGAAGATACAGACAGAAGCCCCTATAATATACATATAATTCTTAGTAGTTTAGTTGGTTTAATTTCGGTTTCTTATATTTGGAAAAAGTATAGAGAGCATTATTTTAATTTAGCTACTAATGTGTTATTCAAGTCCGATTCATCAATCAGTAAGATTAGATGATTAAATGCACATGAGTACTTTTTTCCAAATTGAAAAAAACTAATTTAGATGGGGGAACCAATATGAATCTTTTGGAAAAGGAAGAATTGGCTAGAGTCAAAGCAGAAGAGTTGGAGCATGCTTCGGCAGAACAAGTTATACGCTGGGCAGTAGACAACTTTGAGAGTCTTACTTTTGCGTGCAGCTTTGGAGCAGAAGACGTAGTGATTGTAGATATGCTGCAGACGATCAGTCCCTCTACAGATATTTTCTATCTTGATACCGATTTTCATTTCCAGGAAACGTATGAGACACGTGATCGCATAGTAGAGCGTTATGGTATTAATTTTGTCAAAGTAGCTCCAAAGCTGACGCCTGAAGAACAAGCAGCTGCTCATGGAGAATCTCTTTGGACCGTGGATCCGAATGCCTGCTGCAATATTCGCAAAGTAGAGCCGCTAACCCGCATCCTTTCCCAATATGATTCATGGATTACAGGTATTCGCCGGGATCAGGCTCCTACACGGGCTAATGCCAAAAAGGTCGAATATGATTACAAATTCGGATTAATGAAGTTTAATCCGATTGCAGATTGGACGTCAGAAGATGTATGGCAGTATATTCGTGATAATGACATTATTTATAATCCTCTACATGACCGTCATTACCCTAGTATTGGTTGCGAACAGTGCACCCGTCAGGTAATGCCTGGTGAAGATCCAAGAGCAGGGCGTTGGTCCGGCTCCGAGAAGACAGAATGCGGTCTTCATAAATAATCCTTCAATAACGGTCCTAATAAGTATCTATACTCGACTGACTTTTGGCCGCTGTTCATAAGTATACGATATACTCTGTTTGATCCACTTATATCAGAGCAGCGGATTACACATACATTATACAGTTTTTACTATAATGACCTCGGGTACTGCTTGGTAGCAGTTGTGCTTGCTTGGGATACTTGGGATACATGCATCCTTTACTAACCGGGCAGTACTCATCACATAATAAGGGAGAGAACCGGATGACGACGATTCTACCACATGGTGGCAAGCTGATTAACCGACTTGTAGAAGGCCAGGAAAAAGAGCAGCTTTTGGAACAGGCGAAACAATGGAAGCAGATTCCTATCAACACCTGGACACTATCGGATCTGGATTTGATAGCAGTAGGTGCCTTTTCCCCTTTAGAAGGATTTATGGAGGAACAGGATTACCGCTCGGTGTTGCAAGATATGAGACTCGCAAATGGGTTGGTCTGGAGTATACCGATCACTCTTGCTTTGGATGAAGCGATCACTTCTGAACTAACTATCGGAGAGAAAGTCGCCCTGGTTGGAGAAGCCGATCAAGTTATTTACGGCATACTGGAAGTCCGCAGCATTTATCAGATAGATCAGAATGAAGAAGCCTTACAAGTATTCCGCACGAATGATCCGGAACATCCAGGGGTCGCCAAGCTGTTTGGCAGATCTTCTACCTATGTAGGTGGCCCTGTACAAGTATTACAGCGTCCTGCACCAGAGAAGTTTGGTGAATTCTATTATGATCCAGCCCAGACGCGCCAGATTTTTGCCGATAAAGGCTGGAAAACGGTAGTGGGCTTTCAGACTCGTAATCCTGTACATCGTGCTCACGAGTATATCCAAAAAAGTGCTATGGAGATTGTAGATGCTTTATTCCTGAATCCTCTGGTCGGTGAGACCAAGTCGGATGATGTACCGGCAGATGTACGTATGCGCAGTTATCTGGTATTGCTGGAAAACTATTACCCTGAGGATCGGGCATTTTTGGGAGTATTTCCGGCAGCGATGCGTTATGCAGGGCCGAGAGAGGCTATCTTCCATGCTATGGTTCGTAAAAACTATGGTTGCACCCACTTTATTGTAGGACGAGACCATGCAGGTGTCGGTGATTATTATGGTACCTATGAAGCTCAGGAGATTTTCTCCAACTTTACAGCAGAAGAACTGGATATTACCCCGCTCTTTTTTGAACACAGCTTCTTCTGTACCAAATGCGGTAATATGGCATCCAGCAAAACGTGTCCGCATCCCAAAGAGCAGCATTTAACATTGTCAGGTACCAAGGTGAGAGCATTGCTTCGAGAAGGTCAATGTCCACCACCTGAATTTACGCGTCCGGAAGTTGCCGAGATTTTGATTGAAGGTATGGCTGAACGCATTACGCAGTAAGAGGAGATACTATTTATCCCAAGCTCTGATAACCTGTAACTATGCAGGGAATTGGAGCTTTTTGGTCTGTTCTCCCGAACTTCGGATAACGCAAAGAGAAGATGAATGATTCGCTAAGCAACCGTATACAATGCTATAATGGCAATGATTATGGGTACGCTGTATATAGAGGTATATCAAATTAATCTGATAAGGAGTGCGCTATTCATGCTATCAAGAGAATATGTACTTGAACTATTAAGCAAAGTCAAAGACCCAGAGTATGATTTTCCACTCCTGGACATGCAGCTGATACGTGATGTAATGGTCAAGGAAACCCGTATTTCATTGACCGTAGTCAGTATCGAACTGGGACAGGAATATAAAGATACCGTAGAGCAGGCGGTACGTCAGGCTCTTCAGATTGTACAACCTATTGATATTCATATTCGCTTTAGAGAGCCTTCCGACCTTGAAATGGAAGCTGTGAGACGACTATTGTCACCCGAGGAAGCTTCTTCTCCTACCGATAAAGAGATAGAGGAAAAGGGCCATGCTGCAGGACTGGAGAATCTGTCTATCATTAGCGAAAATTCCGGTGTACGTTTTATTGCGGTAGCAAGCGGCAAAGGTGGAGTCGGCAAATCTACCGTAACAGTCAATCTGGCGGCTGCTCTGGCTCAACTGGGCAAAAAAGTAGGAGTGATCGATGCTGATATTTACGGCTTCAGTGTACCTGATATGATGGGAATCGAAGAGGGACCTACAGTAGAGGAAGGCCGTATTCAGCCAGTAGAGCGTTTTGGTGTAAAAGTAATGTCCATGGGCTTCTTTATCCGTGAAAACAACCCTGTTATCTGGCGCGGGCCGATGCTGGGGAAAATGCTGCGCCAATTTTTCGCAGATGTAGATTGGGGAGAGCTGGATTATATGTTGCTTGATCTGCCACCCGGTACAGGAGACGTTGCACTAGATGTACATCAGATGCTTCCGCAAAGCAAAGAGATACTGGTGACAACACCACATGCAACAGCTGCTTATGTTGCTGCAAGAGCAGGCGCTATGGCATTGCAAACCAATCATGAGATTTTGGGAGTGGTCGAGAATATGGCCTACTACCAGACACGCGACGGACAAAAAGACTATGTGTTTGGCAGAGGCGGGGGCGGTATGCTCGCAGAAAATCTGCATACGGAACTTCTTGCTCAGATTCCACTGGGTGCGCCTGATAATTTACCGACCGATCCGGATTTTTCACCTTCTGTATACAATAACGAAAGTGAGATCGGCCAGCTGTATGAGGATCTCGCTAACCGTGTTATTCAGAAATATGAGCAATGATGCTGTTTGAATAACCATGTAATACTGTTAATGAATAGTAAGACATATAGAGAGACAGGGATAAAGGAATCCATCCTACCTACCCTGTCTCTCTATATGTATAAACTCAATCAGGTATATACCGGGGAAAGGAGCAATCATGTTCTCAATACGTACTTTCTGGAATGATCTTCGCATCAATAAAACGATGCTTTTGGTATCTCTTGTTTTATTTGTAATAGGTATTATCGCAGGTATATGGCTGGCAGCGCCTCTGGGGCAATACCTGGAAAGTCAGCTCGAACAACTGCGAGGCGTTACTGAGAAGCTACAACAAAGTAATAACGTGGAGCTTAGCTACTTTATATTCATTTTCTTCAACAATGTAATCAAAAGTATACTGATCATCTACCTGGGAGTATTCCTGGGGATCATTCCCGTTATCTTTCTGGTCATGAACGGAATGATGATCGGATTTCTGGTGTATTCCCGCAGTATGGAGGGAGTAGATGTGTTTACTCTTGTAGTAAAAGGTTTGCTACCACACGGCATCATAGAAATTCCGGCGATTCTGATTGCAGCAGCTTATGGCCTGAAGTTTGGAAAGCTCATGCTGGATAGTATTACTACCTGGGATAGCGCTGCACGCTATAGGCTGAAAACAGAACGCCGGCAATTTATAAGATCCACTATTACCGCATCATTCTGGATTGTAATTATGCTGATTGTAGCGGCAGGTATCGAAAGTACAATTACGTATTGGCTGGTACGCAGTTAGAAACCGCAGCTTTTTAAGTAAATGTAGTTACAAGCATACGGAATTAGGTTAAATCATCACTATCCAGACCGCTATGGTGTAACTGACAATGATCGAATAATCAGATAGCCAGCAGCACAGGTTAATATATAAAGTGAAGGGTTACTAGGGAGGATTTCGTATGCTTGGAATGTTATTAAACGAAAACGAATGCAAGGAAATGGCTTATGTCCTTAGAAAAGAATTGGACGAGATGCTATTTGATTTGAGTGATCAGCGACTAAATAACGATATCCGCCAGGCAATCGATAAACGCTATAAAACCATCTTCAAAATGTATGCGCGATTTGCTCCGCAAAAAGAACTGGCCAAATATGTTCGTAGTGCAAGATATCCTCAAGCAGAAAATTAAAAAGCACTCTTGACGATAAACAATTAGGTATGATAAATTGGATTTCGCACCAATTGAATACGATGTGTATTCAGGAGAGGATGCATTTTGGACTCTCCTTTTAAACATCAAATATTGTATTCAAAAAAAGTGTTGACGAAAATAAACTCACATGATATATTATAA
>NZ_CP013023.1:4955000-5112500 GCF_001421015.2 Paenibacillus bovis | reverse complement strand
TGAAACCCCGTATGAATCTGCCAGGACCATCTGGTAAGGCTAAATACTCCCTAGCGACCGATAGTGAAGCAGTACCGTGAGGGAAAGGTGAAAAGGACCCCGGAAGGGGAGTGAAATAGAACCTGAAACCGTGTGCTTACAAAAAGTCAGAGCCCGATATAGGGGTGATGGCGTGCCTTTTGTAGAATGAACCGGCGAGTTACGTTCCCGTGCAAGGTTAAGGTGAAAAGCCGGAGCCGCAGCGAAAGCGAGTCTGAATAGGGCGAATTAGTACGTGGACGTAGACCCGAAACCGGGTGATCTACCCCTGTCCAGGATGAAGGTACGGTAACACGTACTGGAGGTCCGAACCCACGCACGTTGAAAAGTGCGGGGATGAGGTGGGGGTAGCGGAGAAATTCCAATCGAACCCGGAGATAGCTGGTTCTCCCCGAAATAGCTTTAGGGCTAGCCTCGGAAGGTGAGTCGCGGAGGTAGAGCACTGATTGGATGCGGGGCCCGCAAGGGTTACCAAGTTCAGTCAAACTCCGAATGCCGCAGACTTTATTCCGGGAGTCAGACAGTGGGTGCTAAGGTCCATTGTCAAAAGGGAAACAGCCCAGACCATCAGCTAAGGTCCCCAAGTGTGTGTTAAGTGGGAAAGGATGTGGAGTTGCTTAGACAACCAGGATGTTGGCTTAGAAGCAGCCACCATTGAAAGAGTGCGTAATAGCTCACTGGTCGAGTGACTCTGCGCCGAAAATGTAACGGGGCTAAACACACCACCGAAGCTATGGCTTGATACATTCGTATCAGGGGTAGGGGAGCGTTGAATTTAGGTTGAAGGTGTACCGTAAGGAGCGCTGGACAGAATTCAAGTGAGAATGCCGGTATGAGTAACGAAAAGATCAGTGAGAATCTGATCCGCCGAAAGCCCAAGGGTTCCTGAGGAAGGCTCGTCCTCTCAGGGTAAGTCGGGACCTAAGGCGAGGCCGAAAGGCGTAGTCGACGGACAACAGGTTGAAATTCCTGTACCACCGAAAGCCGTTATGAGCAATGGGGTGACGCAGGAGGGTAGTGACGCGGACTGATGGATGTCCGTCTAAGCAGTGAGGCTTGCATGTAGGTAAATCCGCATGCTCCAAGGCCAGGCTGTGATGGGGAGCGAAAATTATAGTAGCGAAGGTCATGATCTCACACTGCCAAGAAAAGCCTCTAGCCAGGAAGCAGGTGCCCGTACCGCAAACCGACACAGGTGGGCGAGAAGAGAATTCTAAGGCGCGCGGAAGAACTCTCGTTAAGGAACTCGGCAAAATGACCCCGTAACTTCGGGAGAAGGGGTGCCCCGGTAGTGTGAATAGCACGAGGGGGCCGCAGTGAAAAGGCCCAAGCGACTGTTTAGCAAAAACACAGGTCTGTGCGAAGCCGCAAGGCGAAGTATACGGGCTGACGCCTGCCCGGTGCTGGAAGGTTAAGGGGAGTGGTTAGCGCAAGCGAAGCTATGAACCGAAGCCCCAGTAAACGGCGGCCGTAACTATAACGGTCCTAAGGTAGCGAAATTCCTTGTCAGGTAAATTCTGACCCGCACGAATGGCGTAACGATTTGGGCGCTGTCTCAACGAGAGATCCGGTGAAATTTTAATACCTGTGAAGATGCAGGTTACCCGCGACAAGACGGAAAGACCCCATGGAGCTTTACTGCAGCTTGATATTGAACTGGGGTGCGATTTGTACAGGATAGGTGGGAGCCTACGAAGAGGGAGCGCAAGCTTCCTTGGAGGCGCCGTTGGGATACCACCCTGATCGCATCTGAGTTCTAACCTGGTACCGTGATCCGGTACAGGGACCGTGTCAGGTGGGCAGTTTGACTGGGGCGGTCGCCTCCTAAAATGTAACGGAGGCGCCCTAAGGTTCCCTCAGAATGGTTGGAAATCATTCGAAGAGTGTAAAGGCATAAGGGAGCTTGACTGCGAGACCTACAAGTCGAGCAGGGACGAAAGTCGGGCTTAGTGATCCGGTGGTACCGCATGGAAGGGCCATCGCTCAACGGATAAAAGCTACCCTGGGGATAACAGGCTTATCTCCCCCAAGAGTCCACATCGACGGGGAGGTTTGGCACCTCGATGTCGGCTCATCGCATCCTGGGGCTGAAGTAGGTCCCAAGGGTTGGGCTGTTCGCCCATTAAAGCGGTACGCGAGCTGGGTTCAGAACGTCGTGAGACAGTTCGGTCCCTATCTGTCGTGGGCGCAGGAAATTTGAGAGGAGCTGTCCTTAGTACGAGAGGACCGGGATGGACGCACCGCTGGTGTACCAGTTGTTCCGCCAGGAGCATCGCTGGGTAGCTACGTGCGGACGGGATAAGCGCTGAAAGCATCTAAGCGTGAAGCCCCCTCAAGATGAGATTTCCCAACTAGTAAGACCCCTTGAAGACGACGAGGTAGATAGGTTGGGGGTGGAAGTGCAGCAATGCATGGAGCTGACCAATACTAATCGGTCGAGGGCTTATCCAATAAAGCTTTCTAAAGCAGCGATGTTACGTTTCGGATTCAGTTTTCAGGTGATTAACCTGTAAGGTAAGACGTTTGGTGATGATGGCGGAGGGGTTCCACACGTACCCATCCCGAACACGACCGTTAAGCCCTCCAGCGCCGATGGTACTTGGACCGCAGGGTCCTGGGAGAGTAGGACGTTGCCAAGCGAAAACAGCAAGACTTCCGCTCGCACGAGCGGGCATTATTCCCTGATAGCTCAGTTGGTAGAGCACTCGACTGTTAATCGAGTTGTCACAGGTTCGAGTCCTGTTCGGGGAGCCATTTGCTCTCATAGCTCAGTAGGTAGAGTGCATCCATGGTAAGGATGAGGTCACCGGTTCGAATCCGGTTGAGAGCTTACTCAGCAAGGCCCGTTGGTCAAGGGGTTAAGACACCTCCCTTTCACGGAGGTAACAGGGGTTCGAATCCCCTACGGGTCATCTACATTTATGGAGACTTAGCTCAGCTGGGAGAGCATCTGCCTTACAAGCAGAGGGTCGGGGGTTCGATCCCCTCAGTCTCCACCATAGATATTCTTGATACGTTGGGGATTAGCCAAGCGGTAAGGCAACGGACTTTGACTCCGTCATGCATAGGTTCAAATCCTATATCCCCAGCCATTGAGAGCCATTAGCTCAGTTGGTAGAGCACCTGACTTTTAATCAGGGTGTCGAAGGTTCGAGTCCTTCATGGCTCACCATTTATTTATCAATATGCGCGTGTGGCGGAATTGGCAGACGCACTAGACTTAGGATCTAGCGTCTTACGACGTGGGGGTTCAAGTCCCTCCACGCGCATCCTTATTTTTGCGGACGTGGCTCAGCGGTAGAGCATCGCCTTGCCAAGGCGAGGGTCGCGGGTTCGATTCCCGTCGTCCGCTCCAATACGCGCCCTTAGCTCAGCTGGATAGAGCGTTTGACTACGAATCAAAAGGTCAGGAGTTCGAATCTCTTAGGGCGCGCCATTTTTATTATTATAATATGTATCGGGATGTAGCTCAGCTTGGTAGAGCACCTGGTTTGGGACCAGGGGGTCGCATGTTCAAATCGTGTCATCCCGATTGATGCGGGTGTAGTTCAATGGTAGAACTTCAGCCTTCCAAGCTGATAGCGTGGGTTCGATTCCCATCACCCGCTCCAATATGTATATAAAGACCGGTAACGGTCTTTTTTTGCTATATACAGGTTTTACAAAAGGAATTATGATTTCATCGAATAATAATGGATCATCGTTTTAACTATTATGTAAAGATCTAAAATCTAAGATTTAAGATTTAAGATTTAAGATTTAAGGTTTAGGATGTAGAAGGTACTGATCAAAGCAAGTACAAACGTTTGCGTTGAGATTTGCTCCATTTTTGTATTTAACTGATTAGGATAGTAAGGACATTTTAAATAATAGAAAACTATACAGGTTACTATGGAAGTTAATTTGTGAACTTTTTTGTGAGACTTTGTACAATTAGTATGGAAAAAGTGTAGTATAATATTTTTGCGCAATAACGCTGTGAAGCATTATGAATGAATGATAGAATGTTTGCATAATTAATCATATTATTCAAATTAATTAAAGTAATCATTCCGGCTTTGTTGTATGATGTTAAGAAGATGTGAACCTTTAAATAGAATGAACCACCGGGAACGATAGGAGGAAGAGCATGTCTGAGTTGACAGTCAATGTGAGTAAAAATCATTCTAATAATTTGCTTCGACGTGATGTACGTTTTTTGGGCAATATCCTGGGAGAGGTACTCGTACACCAGGGAGGCCAGGAGCTGCTGGATATCGTCGAAAAAATTCGTGAGTTGAGCAAATCATTACGGGCAGTTTCTTTGCCAGAGGTATTTGAAGAATTCAAAACATTAATCAAAAATCTGGATTCTGATAACAGACATCAGGTTATACGTGCTTTTGCTGTTTATTTTCAACTCGTTAATATCGCAGAGCAAAATCATCGTATCCGCCGGAAACGTGATTATGAACGTTCTGCTGGTGAAAATGTACAATCTGGAACGATGGAAAACGCTGTTCAGGAACTGAAAAATAATAACTTTACGGCTGAAGAGGTTGAAGCGATCTTTGCTGACCTTTCACTGGAACTGGTTATGACTGCCCATCCAACCGAGGCTATGCGCCGGGCTATTCTGGATATTCATAAGCGTATTTCTGAAGATGTAAAGCTGCTGGACAATCCAACGCTTACTTTCCGTGAACGGGAACAACTGCGTGAGAAGCTGCTGAATGAGGTTATTACTCTCTGGCAAACAGACGAGCTGCGTGATCGCAAACCGACTGTACTGGATGAAGTGCGTAACGGGATGTATTACTTCCACGAGACGCTGTTTGATGTACTACCTGAATTGTATCAGGAGCTGGAGCGTTCGCTGTCCAAACATTACCCTGAGCATGACTGGCATGTACCTGGTTTCTTGCGCTTTGGCTCATGGATTGGTGGAGACCGGGATGGTAACCCTTCTGTTACAGCAGAAGTGACCTGGAAAACACTACAGATGCAGCGGAAGCTGGCTATTCGTGAATACCAGCGTATCCTGCGTGAAATGATGCAGTCGCTGAGCTTCAGCACAACGATCATTGATGTGTCGGAAGAACTGTTGTCTTCTATTCAAAAAGATCGTCTGCATGTCACTATCGATAAAATCTACAGTTGGAATAATGAAAATGAGCCTTATCGGATCAAGATCGCTTATATGCTGCGCAAGCTGAGCAATATTGGTGATGATTCCAAGCAGGGTACTACAGAGCGTTACAATGATGTATCTGAACTGCTGGAAGATCTGAAAGTGATTGATAAGAGCCTTCGTCATCATTATGCTGATTATGTAGCGGATACATACGTGAAAAAGATGATCCGCCAGGTTGAGCTATTCGGGTTCCATACGGCTACACTTGACGTACGTCAACATAGCCAGGAGCACGAGAACTCCCTTAAGGAAATTCTCGCCAATATGGAGATTGTGGAGGATTACTCCAAACTTCAGGAAGAAGAGAAAATCGAGCTGCTTGGCAAGCTGCTAAGCGATCCAAGACCGATTACTTCTCCTTATTTCAAATATAGCGAGAGCACAGAAGAGTGTCTGGCAGTGTATCGTACGATTCATAAAGCGCAGCAGGAGTTCGGTACCAACTGTATCTCCAGCTACCTGATCAGTATGACACAGGGAGCGAGCGATATTCTGGAAGTGATGGTATTCGCCAAAGAGATGGGATTGTTCCGTCAATTGGCGGACGGCAGTGTACACTGTACATTGCAGGCAGTTCCGCTGTTCGAGACGATCGATGATCTGCACGAAGCACCTCGGATTATGCGTCAAGTGCTTGATTTGCCTGCTTATCGCAAAGCAGTAGCAGCGATGAATGACCTGCATGAGATTATGCTTGGTTACTCGGATAGCAACAAAGATGGCGGTGTGGTTACAGCAAACTGGGAACTGCGTCTTGCCCTTAACAATATTACGGCGATGGGCCAGGAATACAGCATCAAGCTGAAATTTTTCCATGGTCGTGGTGGTGCGCTCGGTCGCGGCGGAATGTCGCTGGATCGCAGTATTCTTGCACAGCCGCCGCATACGATCGGTGGAGGCATCAAGATTACGGAGCAGGGTGAAGTATTATCATCCCGTTACTCTTTGCAGGGAATTGCTTACCGTAGTCTGGAACAGGCAATCTCTGCGCTGATTCATTCCGCTACGATTGCCAAAACCGGAGAACCTGCCGGTGAGGGAAATGAGGAGTGGGAAGACATCATTCGTGGTATTTCGGAAGTATCGCTGGATAAATACCAGCAGCTGATTTTCCGTGATCCTGACTTTATGAGCTTCTTCAAGCAGTCCACGCCTTTGCCGGAAGTAGGCGAACTGAATATCGGTTCTCGTCCTTCCAAACGTAAAAACAGTGATCGGTTCGAGGATTTACGGGCAATTCCGTGGGTATTTGCCTGGACACAGAGTCGTTATCTGCTACCGGCATGGTATGCTGCCGGTACAGGATTGCAGCATTTTTATCAGAATCAGCCTGAAAATATGGCTGTTCTGCAAATAATGTATAAAGAGTTCCCGTTCTTTACGACATTGATCGATACGCTGCAAATGGCTATTGCGAAAGCGGATCTGACGATTGCCAGAGAGTATGCAGGAATGTGTCAGGATGATCAGTCCCGCGCACGCATCTTCGGATTAATCGAGTCCGAATTTAATCTGACTCGTGATCTGGTACTTCAAATTACCGGACAACAGGACATTCTTGATAATGTTCCGGTTATTCAGGAATCGGTACGTCTGCGTAACCCATATGTAGATCCACTCAGCTATTTGCAGGTACAGCTGCTTAGTGAACTGCGCCAGATTCGTGAAGAAGGTGCAGATGATCCGGAATTGCTGCGTGAAGTACTATTGACGATCAATGGTATTGCGGCAGGTTTGAGAAATACGGGCTGATTTGGGTAGTATTTGTATAGAGGTTAAGTAGACTATGCAGATAGCAGATAGCAGATAGCAGATAGCAGATAGCCATGCAGCCAAGCACAATGGGGTTGTTTAGGTTAATAGACGATCAATGCCAATCTCTCAAATTATAAAAGCATTATGACAGATAGCTCCATATAGACGGTATACATTTCTGGTTGTATAACCACCGGAGAAGGATACAATTCAAAAGGCTGACATTATTGTTTGGAAATAATGTCAGCCTTTTATTATGAATAAAAGCTTATTATGAATAAAAGCTTATTATGTTCAAAAGCTTATTTTGTTCGAAAATTTATTGTATTCGAAAGTTTATTATGTACAACAGATCATTATAAAAAAACAACATGATAATAAAAAATGAACTGATTCATAGGAGATTTGCAGGCAGTTATTTTCCTGTTTTCCGAAAAACAAAAGAAGTTTGCAAGAAACAGAGGATTAAGATTGCAATTTAAGGTATCATCCATTACGATTTTAATTGGATTGTAAAATGGTTTTACAGAATACTATACATACCGGGAACTGAGTCTGGGGGAGTGATGGTGGATAATCTGGATACGAGATTAGCCAAATTGGCGCTGAAAGGTGATCAGCGTGCATTTGCCGAAATCGTTGATTTATACAAAGACAAGATATTTCATTTGGGTTACCGTATGTTGAGCAATCGTCATGAAGCGGAAGATGTAGTACAAGAGACGTTTTTGCGGGTCTATAAAAGTCTGGATCGCTATGATCCAAAGCAAAAATTCTCGACCTGGATCTACCGGATTGCTACCAACCTGTGTATTGACCGGCTGCGCAAACGCAAACCGAGCTTTTCACTGGATGCGGAATTGAATGACCAGGACAGTACAGATGGTTATGCATTGATTCCGGGTGATGAACGTACGCCGGAAAGTGAATACCTGCTTACAGAGACACAGCAGCTTATTCATCAGGCGATCGATTCTTTACCGGATAAATACAAAACTGTCATGATTCTGCGTTATCTGCAAGAGCTGTCCTTGCAGGAAATCAGCGATGTTATGGATATGCCGGTAACTACAATCAAAACCCGTGTCCACCGCGGCCGGGAATTTTTGCGTAAAAAGCTGGAATCCAAGCTGTAGGATGTACCATTATTTTTAAATATTGTTATGAAAATCAAAAAAAAGCTTCAGGTTTATGAAACGGTTTGAAACCTGAAGCGTATTTAACAGAGTAATCGCAGTTCCAGACATGGTCCGGCTGTGATATGATGCTGGAATATTATATACAAGAAAGGAATGGCTCATATGGATTGCAAACTGGCCGTCTCATTTATACATGAGTACCTGGACGGCGACTTACCTGATGAACAGGCAAATGAGCTCAAGCAGCATATGGCTGAGTGCTCAGAGTGCCGTGCAGTTTTTAAAGAATTGGAGCAGACTGAATTGCTTCTGTTTGCCGTCAATCACCGCAAGCCGCCAGTATCTGATGAGCTCACCGACCGGATTATGCAGGCTCTTCCCAAGAAGAAGCAGCCTCCTGCCTGGACGACCTGGTTGAAGAGACATCCGGCGTTAACGGCAGCAGCAGCATTTTTCGTGATTCTGCTCGGTACACTTCCCTTCTGGAATGAAGGTCCTGAAATGATCGTCAAAGGACAGAATCTGGATCAGGTTGTGATTGAAGGAAATACGGTGATTGTACCGGAAGGCAAAACGATTGCCGGTAATTTAACTATAGAAAAAGGGCAAGCCAAGATTTATGGTGATGTTGAAGGCGATGTAACAGTTATCGATGGCAGCATTTTTCAAGCAAGTACGGCCCATATCTCTGGACAGGTTCAAACGGTAGATCAAGCGGTAGGCTGGCTTTGGTACAAAATTTCAACAGCATTTTCAGAAGTCGCCTCTACTAATTAAATGACTTTTTGTAAGGCGCCTCTTATGTAGAAGGCGTCTTTTTTGCATGTTCACGGATAAAACGTGTAAAATAGGGCAGTGGACTTTAACAGACACAAATAGTGGTCTGCAGCTACCATATGAAAAGTTATAGGCATTTTATGAAAAAAGGTAGTAAATTTAACGGCAGGTTAGGGTAATATTATATATTATACTGCTAATAAGTACGGGAATGGTGTGAGTGTTCAAAGTACGCGTAGTCCTGGCCGATGGTGCAATATAGCATATACAGTACACTAACAGCCTGAAGCAAGTCTGTATGTATCCAAAAATGCAGGCAGCGAGTATACCAGGTTAAAGGTCCACCAGATAGAACATAACGGGGGTTGCAGTATGGAGTATTTTGCGGACTTGACTTGGAAAGATTCCATTAAAGATATAATCGACATATTGATTGTAACGTACATCATTTATCAGCTCATTCTTCTGGTACGTGGTACCCGGGCAGTGCAGCTGCTAAAGGGTATTCTCGTGCTTGTCGTCATCTGGGCGCTGAGCACCTGGTTTGATTTGTATACATTAAAATGGCTGATGAACCAGGCATTCACTTTTGGAGTGCTGGCCGTGTTTATCATTTTCCAGCCGGAACTGCGCCGGGGTCTGGAGCAGCTCGGACGTGGTAAAATCTTTGGACGTACAATAGCAGAAGATGAAGAAATTACCCGCATGATCAACGAAGTGATCAAGTCTGTCAATTATCTGTCCAGACGAAAAATTGGCGCATTGATCGTATTCGAACGGACAACAGGATTAAACGAATATACCGAATCAGGTATTAAAATGCAGTCTGTAGTCAGTTCGGAGCTGCTTATCAATATCTTCATACCGAATACGCCGCTGCATGATGGCGCCGTGATTATACAGGGGCAGCAAATTTCGGCAGCAGCCTGCTATCTTCCGCTGTCCGAGAATCCTTTTATTAGCAAAGAGCTCGGAACACGTCACAGGGCAGCGATCGGTATCAGTGAAGTAGGCGATGCGCTGTCGCTGATTGTATCCGAGGAAACCGGGCAAGTATCCCTTGCAATGAATGGACAGGTTATTCGTGATATCAACGAAGAATCTCTAATCTCCAAACTGCATGAAGCTCTCAAACCCAATGTAACGACCAAGGAGAAAAAGAGCCTGTTCTGGAAGCGAAAGGGGGATAACAAGGATGATGGACAAATGGATTAGTAATAACACGGTAGCCAAGGTGCTGGCATTGGTTGTAAGCATACTGCTGTGGATTATGGTCCATATGGATAACAATACTCTTCCTATGCAATCCTCAGCCTCTCAGGTAGGCACCAGTGTAATTAATGATGTGCAGGTACAACCTTATGGTTTTGATGAAGACAAATATGTATTGAAATCGATTGAGCCCTCGACGGTAAGTATTGAAGTACGAGGTACGCGTCCGGATCTTCTGCCTTCGGACAGCTACAAGGCAAAAGTAGATCTGAGCCAGATTAAGGGAGCAGGAACTGTCAGTCTTCCACTGATTACCGATACACCGGCAAGTGTGCAGTATGTGTCTTCCACACCCAGTGTAGTAAAGGTAACGATTGAAGAGAAAACATCCAATGCTTTTGTACCCGAGATTATTACGCAAGGAGAGCCTGCTGCCGGCTATCAGAAAGGCAACCCGGTTATTACGGATGGAACTGACAAGGTAAGTGTTACACTGCCGCAGAGCCGTCTGGAGGATGTGCAGAAAGTGCAGGGTGTGATCAGCGTAGCAGGCGCAACCGATACCGTGTCCAAAACGGTAGCACTGGCTGTGTATGATAAATCCGGAAATGTAATGAAGGATGCCATTATTTCGCCTTCTTCGGTCAAAGCAGAAGTACCGATCGGAGCTGCAACCAGAACGCTGCCGCTCAATCTTAGCTATACCGGCCAGCTGCCGGATCGTCTGGTACTGGCCGGAACCGAGGTCAGCGCAGATCAGATCAAGGTGTACGGATCCGAATCTGCTCTGGCTGCACTGGGTGACTCGATTACTGCTTCGGTCGATCTGAGCTCTATAGAGCAGGCAGGCACTGTCACATTGACAGCCAAGCTGGCTCTTCCCGAGGGAACCGAACGCATCTCGCCTTCTTCGGTTCAGGTGAAAATCATGACAGAGGAATTCTCCGAGCGAGTGATTCAGAATATACCGATCGGCCTTGTAGGCACGGGCTCCAATCTGGAAGCCGTGATTACTAAGCCGCAAAGCAAACAGGTCAGTCTGAATATCAAAGGCTCACCGGAAGCACTTCAGGCTGTGAAGCCCGAAGATATCAAGGCTACAGCTAATCTAAGCGGCCGCGGACCAGGTACGTATACGATTCCGGTTCAGATTGTACTGCCGGAAACGGTTAGCCTGACGGACCCTGGAATCAAGCTGGATGTAACAGTTACAATTACAGAAAAGGCAGATAATTCGGGAGCAGGCAATGGGGCTGCAGATAATGGATCCAATAATGGCGCGGGTACTACCGAAGAGGGGGAGAATGAGTCAGGTACGGGAACAGGTAATGCTGTACCTGACTCCTCGAACCCGGAAGAAAAGCCAGGCACGGATTCCGGTACAGGCAGTGAACAGCAGCCGGAGACGCCTCCGACAGAAGGAGAGCAGCCGGAAGCAGGAACGCCGCCAGTATCCAGTAATGAATCTACGCAGCCCACTGCTCCATCTACAGAAGAAAATACACAGCCCAAACAGGGCTCTGCCAACCAGAATGGCGAGACTACAACAAGTGCCAAAGCGGTTTTCACTACAACCTATCATTGATTGGATATAAATGATACGAATAGCTATTGACAGTAAGGTAGGGAAGACGTATAAAGAAATGGTTGTCTGATGCAGTCCGATCGGCGATAAAGTTAGCAGAATCGCCGCTGCCGGGCTGCTTTTAGACTGTCCAAACAACAATTCAATTTATTATTAATATCATAAGGGAGCACAACTATGGGTAAATATTTCGGAACAGACGGTGTACGTGGTGTAGCAAACAAGGAATTAACAGCAGAAATGGCTTATCAGATTGGACGCTGTGGCGGTTATGTACTGACACATGGGGCAGAAAAGCCAACCGTAGTAATTGGAATGGATACCCGCATCTCCGGTCTAATGCTGGAATCGGCTCTGATCGCCGGTATGCTGTCTATCGGCGCTCACATTATTCGTCTCGGTGTTGTAAGTACACCGGCGGTAGCGTACATCACTCGTTTGCTTAAAGCGGATGCAGGCGTCATGATCTCCGCTTCACATAATCCGGTAGAAGATAACGGCATCAAGTTTTTTGGCGGTGACGGATTCAAGCTGTCCGATGAAACCGAGCTGCAGATCGAAGCATTGATGGATGCAGAAGTCGATGAACTGCCACGTCCAGTCGGAGCAGAGCTGGGAACGATTGTTAATGATGATACATCCAAATACAAGTATCTGGAGCATCTCAAGTCTACGATTACGCATTCTTTTGCTGGGGTGAAAATTGTAATGGACTGCGCCAATGGAGCAGCGTATGAACTGGCTCCTGCTTTCTTCAAAGAACTGGGTGCAGAAGTTATCGCTATTGGTGCAGAACCGAATGGTCTGAATATCAATGACCACTGTGGATCTACCCATCCTGAGAAACTGAAAGAGGAAGTTCTGCGTCATGGTGCACAGATCGGTCTGGCTTTTGATGGGGATGCGGATCGTCTGATTGCTATCGATGACAAAGGAGAAGAAGTGGACGGTGATTATATCCTCTGTATCTGCGGCGATGCAATGAATCGTGCCGGCAAGCTGAAAGACAGTACAATTGTATCCACGGTAATGAGCAATATCGGCTTCTACAAAGCTACAGAAGCTCTTTCTCTGCGTACAGCACAGACAGCAGTAGGCGACCGTTATGTTATGGAAGAGATGAGACGTGGTGGTTACACACTCGGTGGCGAGCAGTCCGGCCATGTTATTTTCCTTGATTACATCACAACCGGGGACGGTATCCTGACAGCGGTACAGCTGGTAGATACACTGGTTGGTTCTGGCAAGTCACTCAGCGAGCTGAAGTCCATGATGAACAAGTATCCACAGGTACTGGTAAACGTACGTGTCGAAAGCAAAGCACGTTACGAAGGCAATACAGCAATCGCTGCTGCCGTCAAAGCGGTTGAAGACCAACTGGGCAGCAACGGACGTGTACTGGTACGCCCGTCTGGCACAGAATCTCTGATCCGTGTAATGGCGGAAGGCCCGGATAAAAACGAATTGGAGCAGTACGTAGCCCAGATCGTGGATGTTGTCAAAAAAGAACTGGTATAAACCTTATGTATCTGGTTGTTCGTTTATTCAAAAGTGTGCAGAGTGTTGTGAAGACGACTGATTCGGCAGCTTGGTAATAAACTAAATGCAGCTTTTCAATAATATTTTTAATGATACAAGTAAAGTAAAAGACAGTAAGCCTGTTCACGCAGACTCGCTGTCTTTTTACTTTAAGGATATATAGTGGATTTGAATATGATGTGAGGGAGTATGGAATTTTAAACATTCAGCCGTTAGTACGGCAAAAAAGAAAATGAACAAGGCAAAAAAAGGACAGAATTAAATGGATATAATTGTAAAATATTTCGGATATAAAGGTTAATTCAGTCATTTATCGTGTAAATGTAGAATATACACAGCAATTAAACATACTCATATGAACGTAATTTCATATAAAGGCTATTCATTCTGCTCATGACAATGATGTCACATTTTTATCATTGCCTTATCCGGGAAACATGCATATAATGAAAAAGTTGCTATTTGTAATATAACTGTAACATTGCAGTGCTTACAACAGCATCACTCAAGAAACAGAAAGTGAGGATCGTGATGTTGCCAGGCAAGACCAAGCGCCAGAGCTCGAAGAGACGGAGAAAGTAAATATCGAGCTGACGAGGTGAAGGTGTTCGAAACATTCGGCGGGGACCTTCCGGTGATGCATCAGACCGCAAATTGGAATCCAAATGCAGAGAGTGATCTCTGCCACAAAGATCCATTCGATGCCAGCTTTATCATTATAAGAATGTGCATGTGACATGAATAGAAATACAGCATTATCAAGTGTGCATTCATTACGAATCTATAATTGAATAGTACTGATTTCTATTCCTCGTGTACTTATCAACGTCAACAGACGTACTATCGAACGGAGGAATATAAACATGTGTGGTATTGTTGGATATATTGGAGATAAAAATACGCAGGAAATTCTGGTAGATGGACTTCGCAAATTGGAGTATCGCGGGTATGATTCCGCAGGTATCTCCGTATTTACAGACAGTGGTCTGCAGATTGTCAAAGCACAGGGACGCATGGCTAACCTGGAATCCAAACTGGAGCAGCATCCACTGATCGGCAGAGCAGGTATCGGACACACGCGCTGGGCGACTCACGGTAAACCATCTGACGTTAACTCCCATCCGCATACAGACGAGAAGCAAAAATTCTCTGTTGTACACAACGGCATTATCGAGAACTATCTGGAACTGAAAGATGAACTGATTCGTTCCGGTATTCACTTTGTATCCGAGACGGATACTGAAGTTATCGCGCATCTGGTAGCTCGTGAATACGAAGGTGATATCGTAAAAGCTGTACAAAAAGCAGTTACTTACATGCGCGGTGCATTTGCACTGGGCGTTCTGACAGAGCATGAGCCAGACAAACTGGTAGCTGTACGTCAAGCCAGCCCGCTCGTTATCGGCGTAGGGGAAGGCGAGAACTTTATCGGTTCGGATATCCCGGCTATTCTGAAATATACACGTAACGTATATATTCTGAATGATGGTGAAATGGCTGTTCTGACCAAGGATGCTGTTGAACTGATGTCGATTGAAGGCAACTTTATTTCTCGGGAAATGATTCATGTGGACTGGGATGCAGTAACCGCAGAAAAAGGCGGATTTGACCATTTCATGCTGAAAGAAATTCATGAGCAGCCAAAAGCTTATCGTGACACCATGCTGGGCCGTGTTAATGACGATGGTAAAGGCGTTCACTTCAGTGATCTGAAGCTGACAGCCGAGCAAATTCGCAATATCCGTAATGTACAGATTATTGCATGTGGTACAGCGTACCATGCAGGTCTGGTAGGACGTAACATTATTGAGAAGCTGGCTCATATTCCGGTTGAAACGGATGTGGCTTCCGAGTATCGTTATCGTTCTCCGATCGTGAACAAAGATACACTGGTCATCGTAGTCAGCCAATCCGGTGAGACTGCAGATACATTGGCAGCACTGCGTGAAGCACAGGCCAATGGTGCTCACGTTATTGCAATCACCAACGTGGTAGGCAGCTCGATCGCTCGTGATGCAGATGACGTAATCGCTACACTGGCAGGACCGGAAATTGCTGTAGCTTCTACCAAAGCCTACACTTCCCAGCTGATCGCATTCTATCTGTTCGGTCTGTACATGGCCGAGATTCGCGGCACACAGACAACCGAAGAGATTACGCGTACACTGGCAGCTATGGATTCCTTGCCGGAGCAGGTAGAAAAAGTACTGGAAATGGCACCGGAAATCAAAGAATATGCAGAGCATATCGCTCAGCACAAACACCTCTTCTTTATCGGACGCGGTGTGGATTATGCAGTCGTACAGGAAGGTTCTCTGAAACTGAAAGAGATCTCCTATATCCATTCCGAAGCTTATGCTGCAGGTGAGCTGAAACACGGTACACTGGCTCTGATCGAAGATGGTATCCCTGTTATCGCTCTGGCAACACAGGAAGATGTTATCGAGAAAACAGTCAGCAATATCAAGGAAGTCAAAGCTCGTGGTGGCGAAGTGATGGTTGTCTCTTATGAAGAAAACCGTGAAGATTTGCTCAAATCGGTAGATACCGTGATGACAATTCCAAGAACACTGCCAATCCTGAGCCCGGCACTGTCTGTTGTTGTACTGCAGCTGCTGGCTTACTACGCTTCTCTGGCGCTGGAGCATGATGTGGACAAACCACGTAACCTGGCGAAAAGCGTAACGGTTGAATAGTAGGTTACGAGTTGATCGATTAATAATATGCAGGCGATGATGACGTGTATCCCTGTATGGTATTATAAATAGAAAATGCACCCTTTCCCTAAACAGGCAGACCTTTTACAGGTAAGCTGTTAAGTCGGAAAGGGTGCATTTTTATATGCATCATAGCAGGTTACTTACGGTTGAAAACGATAGCCCGCTCCCCATACGGTCTGAATATAGCGCGGATTGCCCGGGTCGTCTTCAACCTTCTCGCGCAGACGATTGATATGAACAGCTACAGTAGCATTATCACCTACCGAGTCAAAGCCCCAGATGCGTTCGTACAGCGTATCTTTGCTGAACACAATATTAGAATTCAGCACCAGAAAATGCAGCAGCTCAAATTCCTTTTTCTTCAGCTCCAGTTCGCGTCCCTGCAGATAGGCGCGGTGGGCATGGGTATTGATTACGAAGGCGCCCATCTCAATAGTACCGCTCTGCTGGGCTGCGCCTATTCCTTTTTTGAGCCGATCATACTGTGCCAGATTGGATTTGACCCGGGCAATCAACTCATGGGGGAAAAGGGCTTTACAATATAATCATCTGCACCCAGTCCCAATCCACGAATTTTATCGATATCTTCCTGCTTGGCGGTTACCATCAGGATCGGAATATCGAGCTTCTCCCGTAGCTGTCGGCAGACAGCGAATCCATCCTGACCCGGCAGCATCAGATCCAGCAGGATAAGCTGGAATTGGCCGGATAACGCCCGTTCTGCACCGGTAATGCCATTGTCGGCGATTTCTACGGCAAACTGGTTGATCTCCAGGTAATCCCGTTCAATCGCTGCAATAGCTTCATCATCTTCAATAATCAGTATCTTTTTCATTATAAGTCCTCCTGTTGAAGCACTGGCAGTATAATCTCGATACAGAGACCGCCTGTAGATGCCAGCCTGGCTTCAATATGACCACCCATGCGTTCTACGGCTTTGGCTGTAATAGCGAGTCCCAGACCACTGCCCTTGTGGGGAAGATTGCGTGAAGGATCACTGCGGTAAAAAGCATCAAATAATTTGCCCAGCGATTCTTCCGGTACCCCGGGACCATTGTCGGTCAACGTAATGAGCAGCTGATCCTGCTGCAGCCGGGTACTGATCCGAATGAGGCAGCGTTCCTTGTCTTTGTAGTTCAGGCTGTTTTCCAGAATATTCGTAAAAATACTATCCAGCTGCACCTGATCGGCTACAATCGCAGCCGGAGCATCGGAGATATCCATTTCAATATCAAGACCTCGTGTCCGATACTCCTCAGCAGTCGCCCGAATCAAGGACAACAGCTCCTGATGAACATCCAGTACTTCGGGATCATATGGATAATCACCCATATCTAATTTGGAAAAAAGGAATATTTTGGATACCATGCGATCGATATCCTCGGCTTTGGTTTTGATCATCGAAATGTATTTTTGACGGGACTCCGGTGTACTGGCAACACCGTCCAGCAATCCTTCGGAATACGCACGAATCGAAGTAAGCGGCGAACGCAGATCGTGGGAGATGCTGGCCAGCAGTTCCTTGCGGTTCTCTTCCTGCCTCTGAATCAGCTGCAGCGATTGCTTGAGCTGGACCGCCATATCGTTAAAATCTTTGCAGACCGCAGCAAATTCATCATTATTTGGATAATGGATATGTGCATCCAGGTTTCCGTCCCGAATCTCGTGAACGGCATGGACCAGGTTGTCGAGCGGCTGACGAATATGCCTGAATACAAAATGAGTCAGAAACCGATTGGTGAAAATAACAGTAATAATCGTCCCCAGTCCCAGCAGTACAAGGAAAATATTACTAAGGAAGCTATATAGTTCGTAATTGTCATCTATCGAATTGTAGCGGTCGTATTTGCTGAAAATAGAGACGATATAACGATCTCCATCCACCTGGACAGGCTGGGTATAGACGCTTTCCTTTTCCAGTGACAGACTGGCTTCTCCCTGGAGTGTCCAGATGATTTTCATCATTTTGTTATCCGCATCAATATCCAGCATACCAAAGTTGTAGATCTGCTTTTGGGACGAAGCGGAATAGATGCTCAATTTCATGGAGTTTTTGTTCAGATACTCGTTTAGCTTCCGGACCTGGTTGGAATCGGGATGGGGCTGTTCACGAATCAGTTGCTTGGTGACATTTAATAGTCTGCTGGGGTCGGCATAGGCACTGTTTTCGCTCTCGTCAATACTTTTCCAGTACTGATCGGACAGTAACTTGCCGGACAGAATAATAATGACAGAAATAAATACAGGTATTACAACCATAAGAATGTTAGAGATCACCAAGCGCTGTTTAATTGTCATACCTTTATCCTTTCTGTGATCATTATGGTGTTGCTATGCAATCAGTCGGTGCGCAGCGCATGGATCGGACGCAGCCGCGAAGCTTTGTATGCAGGGCTGATGCCGAATACAAGACCGATAAAAAAGGAAAACAAAAAAGCAATCAGCACCATATCCCATGCGTAGGCAATCGGATTGCCCATCAATTGCCCAGCCAACGAAGTCAGTCCCAGTCCTGCTCCGATCCCGATCAATCCTCCAAACGTGCTGAGAACAATCGATTCGAACATAAACTGCATCAGAATATTGCTTTTCTTGGCGCCAAGTGCTTTGCGGATACCGATTTCCCGGGTGCGTTCGTTGACTGACATGATCATGATATTCATAATGCCGATCCCGCCCACAACCAGGGAGATGCCTGCAATACTGGCCAGAGCGGTAGACATCATCGCCGAGGTTTTTTCCGAACTTTCTATCATTTCCTGGGCATCAAATACATTATAGGCTTCCGGATGGTTTTTGAATGTTTTGCTTAGATTATTTTCCAGTTGGGCTTTGACCTGCGGGACGTCCTGACGGTTGACAGCTTTGACCACAAAGGATTGAATTCCTTTGGTCTGCAGGAAACGTTCGGCGGTCGCTATCGGGATCAGTACCTTGTCATCATTGGAGCCGGTCAGATCGGAGCCTTTGGGCTGCAATACGCCTACCACCTTGAATGAAATACCGTTCAGGCGTATATCCTGCCCAACCGGGTTGCCAAGACCATACAGCTTGCTTGCCACCTCGGAGCCGAGTACAGCGACCTCCTGGCGATATTGACTGTCGATATCAAGTAGAAAGCGTCCTGAACGCAGCCGGTAATTTTTGAGTGGTCGGTAATTGGGCGTGACACCCTCCAGTGAAGCATCGGTATGCCGATTGCCGTATTTGGCGGTCGCACTGCCGGAGATAGTCGGTGATACCAGATCCACGCCTTGCAGGTGACTGTAGGCATCTACTTCTTCAAGGGTGAGGGAACTAGTTACACCCATACCCATAATGGATACCATCAGCTGATTGGTTCCCAGATCGTCAAATTGTCCGGTGATAGAATCGGTAAAGCTCCGCCCGACAGATACGACCAGAATAACAGACGATACACCAATAATAATACCAAGCATCGTCAGAAAGGAACGTATTTTGTTGCCGATCACACTGGTCATGGCCATCCGTATACTTTGGAAAAAGATCATGATTGCATCCTCCGATCTTCGGTGACCTGCCCATCATGAATCCGGATCACCCGTTTGGCCTGTTCGGCAATCTCCAGATCATGCGTAATCAAAATAATGGTATGTCCCTGGGCATTGAGGGATTGCAGCATCTGCATTACTTCTTTGCCTGTTTTGGGGTCCAGCGCACCGGTAGGTTCATCAGCCAGCAGGATAGGAGGCTGCCCGGCAAGTGCACGGGCTATCGCTACCCGCTGCTGTTGTCCGCCGGAAAGCTGATTGGGACGGTGATGCATTCGTTCTTCCAGACCGACCCGGGTCAGTGCTTCCGCTGCTTTTTGTTTTCGTTCCCGATAGGAGATTCCCCGGTAGATCAGAGGAAGCTCTACATTTTCGATAGCCGAGAGCTTGGGCAAAAGATTAAAGTTTTGGAAAATGAAGCCGATCTTTTCGTTGCGGATTCTGGCGAGACGATTATCCGACAGCTTGCGTACATTCTGCCCATCGAGCAGATAATTGCCTTCATTGGGAAGATCCAGACATCCGATCATATTCATCAAGGTAGATTTGCCTGATCCCGAAGGACCGATAATCGCGACAAATTCTCCATGATCTATCGTAAATGATATTCCCTGCAGGACCAGCATTCGTTGTCCTGCCATCATATAGCCATGCTCCAGATTCTCTATCCGGATTAGTGGTTCTGTACTCATTGGCTGTTTCCTCCGGTAGAGGAAGTATTGTCAGCCGCACTGCTGCCTGTATCAGCCGTACTGCTGCCGGTAGAAGAGGTACTGCTGGTCGACGTACTGTTATCTGTGGAAGACGTGCTATTTGTCGATGTATTGCTATTGGCGGAATCAGCACTGCCAGTCGATGTACTGCTGTCTGTAGAAGAAGTAGCATCCGCAGTACTGCTATCGGTTGAACTGCTGTCGGTGGACGAGCCGGAATCAGTGCTGTCCGAAGCCGCTGCTGGATCTGCTGAAGAGCTATCCATCGCCGGATCGCTGCCATCCATGGATAATCCGGTTCCTCCAAACATATCGGCTTCCGGTCCGATCACCTGATCGCCTTCTTTAAGCCCGCTTTTGATTTCGATCAGGTTTTCATTATGAATACCGACTTTGATTTCCTTTTCGACAGGGGCAGGCGGTGTGCCTGCAGGTGCCTGTGGATCAGGCGGACCCTGCAGCTGAACAAAGTATTTGCCATCCCGCTGATTCACGGTTTCCAGAGGAAGCACAGGAATATTCTTTTTTTCTTCTACAAAAATAGTAGCCTGGGCAGACATGCCTGCTTTGGCATTGGGTGCGCGATCCAGATGAATAGTTACGGCAAAAGTGGACACCCCATTTTTGATCGAACCTTCATTGGCAATGGCGGATACGCGTCCGGTATAGGTCTGATCCGGCAGCGCATCCAGCTGTACCGAAGCTTTCATGCCGGTGCGGATTTTTGGAATATTCATCTCATCCACCTGAATCGTAGCACTCAGGTCATGATAGTCTACAATAGTGAATACCTCTGCTCCATTGCTGACTGCACCGCCGGGAACGATACTGACCTTGGTAATCGTACCGCTGGCTGGTGCAACCAGCGGATTATGGGGAATCTGGTCTTTTTGCAGCTGTGCGATTTCGGATTCGGTGCTGGCGATATCGGTTTTGGCTTTTTCAATGCCGAGCCGGGCACTATCTATATCGGTCTGGGACGTACCATCCATCACCAGCTGTTTGTACTGCTCCTGCTTGTCATGCAGATCGCTTTGCTGCTGCTGAAGCGTGGTTGTACGCTGCCGCATATCTTTGGAGACATCGGTGCCTTTGTATGTCATTAATACCTGTCCTTTTTTGACATCCATATTCAGCTTGCCGAGTACCTGATTCACATTGCCCTGATCCGCAGCATAGACGATAGTCTGCTCGGTGGCTTTGGTGGCACCGGAGCCTTTGATTTGAACAGAAATGGTATCTTTTTGTACGGTCATCAGATTGGGTACAATTACCGGAGTCGGTTCGGGTTTGGGCCAGAAATGATATATGGCTGCAGCTGCAGCCGCTGCGACTATAACAGTCACAGCAGTGATCCAGATTGCTTTTTTACTTCTCATGCTTTGCCTCCAGTTGTAGTGGATGAGTGATTTGTATTGCTGTCCGAACCGGTATTTTTACCAGTATTACCAGCATTACCGGAATTATCTACTGTACCGGATTTGCCTGTATCGGGTGTCTCGGGTGTATCCGGTGTCGATGGGGCAGGTGTAGAGCTGCCGGTATTGGATGAAGAGTCTATAGTCGTCAGAACCATCTCCAGATTGTAGCTCTGGCTGCCCAGCTGGATTCGTTCACCCTGGAATTCATCATAGACATTCATAGTGAATTTTCTCGATTGGGTCGTTTTGTACGCATTGCTCGTCAGGGAGGTAGAGTAGGCGAGCGATTGACCTGTGGTCAGATCGGTACCCGGAACCATTACTTTTTCCTGAATCTGACCGGATGGATCAATCCACTGCAGGATCAGACGATGACCGGTGTCTCCGGTTTCGTAGTTGTTATTTTTGGTCAGGTTATAAGTCATATTAAAGGAAACGGTATCCTGGCCTTCTACCAGTGTCCCGGTAGCACGTGTAACAGCAAACGTATAAGGGAACAATTCCATATTGCTGCTGAGTGTAGTGACCGGAGCTGGTGTCTGCTTTTTCAAAGCTAGCTCGACAGCATTGATATAAGCGGTTGGTGTATCGCTTGGCTGTGCCAGTTGCCCTTCTTTGACGCCTTCACCGATGTACAGTGTCAGCTGGGATGTATTCACATTGGCAGGAAGCTGACTCCAGACCGTAACCAGGTTTTTGCCTTTTGGACGAATCGCTTTGCTGGACTGGATCACTTCGGCTTCGTAATATTCGTTATCCTGCGTTTTGTAATAGGCGACGAGTCGGGATGGATTGGAGGTGCGTGTCTCTTCGCTGCTCATCTCCAGCTCGGTATAGGCGATATTCTGCCCTGCACCTGTATAGGTTATGGTACGACATTCCTTGACTTCGGCACGCTTGCCGGCTGTCTGGATATGGAATGATGCACCGCTGGCAATCCGGGATACGGCAGAGTTGATTGGTCCGGTACGCAGTGTCAGGAAAAGCTCGCTGGCATCTGCGGTAGCATCTGATTTGTCAGCTGCCGTATTCAGTTCAAGCTGAAGCTGATTTAGATTATGGTCATACGGGAATCTTCCGATGACGTAATAGACCGCACTGTCTCCGGCTGCCAATGAAGAGCTCTCGTTATTTTCTGCGACCAGCTGAACAGGACTGCTCGTACGGTTGTTCTCGGCTCTCATAGATCCGGTTAATTCCGGTAATGTAACAGAGGAAGAACCGGCATTGCGCAGGCGGATCTTGGCAACGACCATATCTTCTGTAGACCATGGCATACGCTGGATCGATTCCAGGGTCACGCCAAAGCTGCCATAGCTGTTATCCACGGTATATTCAGCCTGCTCGGATTGAGTCTGCTCCGGCGTATACGGAATTTTGTAAAAGGCGGTAGGCAAATCAATCGAACTTGTAGCCGGTGCTGCAGTTGGTTTGGCAGCTGTGTCACTATCACTGGAACTGCTGCTCTCGGCAGGTACGGAAGGCTCCACCAGTTGCAGCTGAAGCGCACTTTGCTTGAGTTTGAGCGGTACTTCGGCGGACAGCTGAATGACTTTGTCTTCCAGCGGCTTGAGTGTGAGACTGCCGAGTGCTTTGGTACGAATCGGGAAGGCATAACCTTCGGACGATTTGAGCGCTAGTTCGTAAGCAGGTAGCGTAAGTGCCTGGGTTCCGGTATTTTTGACGCGGAACTGAATCATCCATGCGGCTTTGTCGCCACTGGTGGACATACTGGCCTGCTTGAGCTGCGTTTCGATTGTGCTGCTGCCTATAGTCAGTGTTTTGACTTTGCCGGCAGGTACGACCAGATTGGATGCCGTCACCTCGGGCAGTTGAAAAGAAGCGACCGGTAGCTCGGTTTGTAGGGTCTGCTCGGTACGGGTGATCAGCAGTGACATTTTTTTCATTTTTAGGGAAGCCGGAATCTCGGTCAGATAGGTGACCGTTTTGCTGCTGCCGGGGGCAATACGGTATTCACGGCCTGCGTGATCCAGACGAAGCTCAAAGGTGGAGCCGCCAGCGGATTGCAGATATGTTTTATAGTTGGGAGAGTCCAGTGTCTCGGCTCCCTGGTTGGTAATATTCAGCATCACGACAGCATAGGATGTATTGTTGAACCGGATAGTTTGCAATTTTGCCGGTTTCAGAACGATGGGGAGATTATCAATGACTACTTTTTGGCTGTGTCCCTTGGCAGCAGCAGGAGAATAAGCGGCAGGAATATGGAAGCTGCCCAGCTTTTTCTCATAGTTCGAACTGTTAAAGTCCCAGCCGAACATGGTGATTCGGGTACCGTTCAGACTGGCTGCGGCCTCGGGCTTGATATAGTAGGTAACAGACAGCTGGTTATGAGCAGGGACGATCGTTTTGGTCTTGTCTTCCGGTAGAACCGTACCGCGGGTGGTGATTCCCTGAGAGGTTGTTACTTTGGAAAAGGCATTCAGCAGTTTGTAGGGGCTGGATGTAGTATTGGTGTAAGTCAGCGTGTATACGAGAATGCTGCCGGTGTTTTTGCGGGCCATCTGCAGATTGCTCAGTCTGGCACTTACACCGGACTGTAGAGCGACCGAAGATAGAGAGCCGAGCGAGCTTACACGCTGTATCTGGGCATGGGGTACGGAAGTGCTGACCGGTGCGGCCAGTACCGATGTGGGTATACTCTGACTGGAAGTTACGATTCCAGCCAGAAGTAAAAAGTACGTTGGATAATTCTTCATTGATTTCCCTCCTGATATGCAGAACTCTGTCTGAGCCGATCTTCATGTACTAAGCTACCGACTTATCATAGAAGAAGGTTCTAACACATCGATAAATAAAAGAACATCAATGATATACAGATTCTAAAATAAAGTTAAACTTTTCTTAAACTAGCAGCGAATAGTCAATTCCAGCTGGTTCAGGATAAATCAATTGAAGCGGGTTCCTGAAAAGATCATCTGTTCCAATAAAAATCCCTGCACCGTCCAAAGGACGATACAGGGATATAGGCAGCAACCGGGAGATGCATTTGTTCCATTAACGAATAGCCGGTGCACCCAGTTTTTTGAGGTAAAAGAAATAGGGCAGTGGATGATTTTTCATATCCATCATCCCCATAACGACATCTACACTGACTTTGCGAAAATGGTCCATAATCGGTAAATGGTCATAAATCATCGTCGCTGTAATGCGTCCACGGTGTTCAACCATACGCAGACGGGCTTCTCCGCCATCGCTGGGTACCAGTTTCATCTTGTCCACCAGGCGACCGGGATCGGCAGGAAAGATGCTGCCATTTTTTTTATAAAAAAGCAGAGGATCGACATTGTCCACCGAGTGAAATGCCTTGCCATACCAGTGCATTTTCTCCAGTATTCCGTCCATTGGATGACCGGTGCGCAGTTCGAATCCGCGCCACGTTCCTATCATCTCCTCCAGTTCAACAGTATCCAGTTCATCATAAAAGTCCAATGCTTGTTCTCTCGAAATCTGATCTTGATAGGTCATACTCCAGAATTGCGGTTCCATCGTCTCGATCATACAATTTCCTCCCTTAATGAGATTCTTGCTGGCTGTATCGATAGTTCCATAGCAGAGGAATACATTTGGTTATCCAATAAAAAATAGGTCTTATTTAATACTTATACGGGTTCGAAGGTCTTTAATCGCCAGTTCCATAAAAAGATATACACAGGCATTAAAATGGCCTAATAGATGATGAAAGCATCTAGAAAAAGCAGCAGCTTTCTGCTTTTTTATTTGATGCTAATGCTGGCTACCGCACTAGATTCTCAGGAAGTGGCACTGACCAAGCTGGTACTGTATGTCACTGATAGCGAATACAGCTATCTGATCAGTATTGCCTAGTCTAGGTATAGGCTACAATAAAATAGGAATCGTATAAAAGAAGCTTATACAGACAAAAGCAGAAAATATTAACATTTTATCCACGTTATCCACGGAACAGTCCACTTTTTATCAGTTATCCACTGTGGATAAAATAAATAATCCCCGCTGCCTGAATATGGTGCAGTCGGGGATTATTTATTTTCCAACTTTAATTCAAACAGTTATTATTCCGATCGAACAGGTACCTGCCAGTAAAAAGGAGCATCGTGACCGAGACTACCTTCTACGGCACCGCCTTCTTTTCGCCAGTATTCCATACCGCCGATCATTTCTTTTACCGAAAAGCCGAGCCGGGCAAGTGTGGATGCTGCGCGTGTCGCTCCATTGCAGGCAGGCCCCCAGCAGTAGGTAATAATCGTCTGTTCCCGATCCCAGTCTGCTGTTGTCTCTTCATTGATCCGGCGCCCCGGCAGCGAGATAGCACCGGGGATATGACATTCTGTATACGACTGCTCATCCCGTACATCCAGTAGGATAAAAGAAGTGACTCCTTTGCCCAGATCGGCAGCGACATCTGCTACATCCGTCTCATAAGCGAGACGCATGGCAAAATGGCGATAAGCCTCTTCGGGGGCAGCCGCCGGTATTTCTGTAACCGATGAAAAGCGTGGACGTGTATTCATAACAGTTATCTCCTTTATATTATCTATTGGTCTGAAGTCATAAAAGGATCAGGTATCGTCCTGCTCGCTCTGTCTTCTCTACGGATTGTAAAGGATCTCGCAGTATCTGGTATGGTGAAGTTATGAATAGGAGCTATCGATATTATCGATAATAGGACTGGGGAAGAAAGAATATATCGCTCTGCATCTTGTCGATTATTATTTTGCTGCACAGCAGGGTTCATTTATCGTAAGCTGAATCATATACCCTGCTAGGGAGGAGGCATCACGATGGAGCTGCTTTATCTAAAAACCTTTTGTGCACTGGTTCAATGGGGAAATTATACACGTACCGCGCTGGAGCTGGATTATGCACAGTCCAGCATCACTAATCATATCCAGCGGCTCGAACAGTTGTATGGCGGACAGCGTTTGCTGCAGCGGAGCGGCAATCAGGTAGTACCGACAGAAGCGGGACAGCGCCTGCTGCCCTATGCCCGTCAACTGCTGGAATTGCAGCACCAGGCCAGAGAGGCAGTGATGGCTCAGTATCCGGAGGCGCCTGTACTGGTGATCGGTACAATCGAATCGCTATCGCTTTATTACCTGCCGGAACTGCTGGAGGCTTTTCGTCATCAATATCCTGCGTACAAAGTCAAAATTGTTCTCGGACAGGAAGCAGAGCTGATCGAGCAGGTCAGACAGGGCAAGCTGGATCTGGCACTGATCTTCGATCAACCTTGCAGCAGTGCAGGCATTGAATGTATGCTGCTGTTCGAAGCGCCCATGATGATCATTATGCATTCACAGCATCCGCTTGCCGGTTCAGCGTCTGTCTCGGCGGCTGCACTGGTAGAACAGCCGCTAATTCTTACGGAAGACGGCTGCACCTATCGGGCCGGGCTGCTGGAGACGATGCGTCAATCTGCACTGGCTGCAGATATACGCTGGGAGCTGAGCAGTATTGAAGCGATCAAGCAGGCGGTGAGCAGACAATGGGGCATCGGATTTTTGCCTTTATTTACGATAAAAGAAGAAGATCGATCACAGGGAATAACCGCCATACCCTGGATCGAGCAGGGGCGCCGCTGGTATGGACAGCTGGTTTATTCCGGTCAGCTATCGGCAGGAGCACAGGCGTTTATGCAGCTGGAACAGCTTTACGCCCATTCTGCTGCGCCAGCTTTCAGACATATTGTTCAACAGAATACGGAAACAGTTCATCAATAAATATTCATTTATTCCTATAAACTTAGTCTGGATTAACTTCATTTTAATTTGGAAACAAGGTATACTATTGAAGAAAACGGGCAAGATAAGATATACTTTTCCCGCAAACCCTATATCGCTAAAGGAGTGTCATTATGCCACAAGTATTGGTTTTTGGTCATAAAAATCCGGATACGGATACAATCACATCCGCTATCGCCTATGCAGCACTGAAAAAAGAACTGGGTGTCGATGCAGAAGCTGTGCGTCTCGGTGAAGTTAACGGAGAGACCCAGTATGCACTGGACTACTTCAAAGTAGCTGCACCGCGTCTGGTAGACAAAGTAAGCGAAGTAAAAGAAGTTATCCTCGTCGATCATAACGAGCGCCAGCAAAGTGCTGACGATATCGATCAGGTTACGGTAACCGAAGTTATCGACCACCATCGTATCGCCAACTTTGAGACCAGTGCTCCACTGTACTACCGCGCTGAGCCTGTAGGCTGCACAGCTACGATTTTGAATAAATTGTACAAAGAAAACGGCGTGACGATCACCAAGGAAATTGCCGGTTTGATGCTGTCTGCAATTATTTCCGATTCCCTGCTGTTCAAATCTCCTACTTGCACCGAGCAGGATGTAGCTGCTGCGCGCGAACTGGCTGAAATCGCTGGTGTAGATGCCGAGAAATATGGTCTGGATATGCTCAAAGCCGGTGCGGATCTGAGCCAGAAAACGGTAGAACAACTGATCTCTCTGGATGCCAAAGAGTTCCAGATGGGCGATGCCAAAGTGGAAATCGCACAGGTAAATACAGTAGACGTAAATGACGTACTGTCCCAGCAGGCTGCTCTGGAGACTGCTATCAATGCCGTTATCGAAAAAAAAGGTCTGGATCTGTTCCTGTTCGTCGTAACCGACATTCTGAACAATGACTCGGTAGGTCTGGCACTGGGTAAACGTACCGATGTAGTGGAAAAAGCGTACAAAGTATCCCTGGATAATCATACTGCTCTGCTCAAAGGTGTAGTATCCCGTAAATCCCAGGTGGTTCCTGTCCTGACGGATACATTTGCTCAATAATCGATTCAGCGCCAGAATCGATATTCGCTTCACCTGTTCATGAATACATAGGGTGATGCAGTCGGTCATACACAAAAAGCTGTTCCGCAAACGAAAAATAGAAACTGTCCTTGTTGGAGTCAACAAGGGGACAGTTGTCATTTTTCACTGTGGAACAGCTTTTTTGTTATACCGATATAAGGGATCGACAGCGTACGGACCATCTGTGGACCAGATAGCCTCTATCATCCATGCAGCCCCAATAGATCCTTTATACCGATATAGAACCTACTACACTTATCTGCCTATTAAGCTGAGGATTTACTTTATTCTATATATCGTTGTTTAGGTTTAGCTGCGGGACGGTTCATGAGTCGGAGCAGGAGGACCGCTGGGCAGCATGTTGGGACCGAGAGAACCGGAAGCGCCAGGCAGACTGCCCGGTGCACCGGACGGAGGGCCGCCTGCTCCGGGCAGTCCCGGCAAATTGCCAACCGGTGCTGCAGCAGCCTGTTTGGCCAGCTTTTGCTTTTCCCATAGGCCACGGGCAATAACAAGCATAGCCAGTACACTTGTGTACAGCATCATGGAGCCGAGCTCAGGCAGCATTTCCCGAAAAGGTGCTCCGCGAAGACCCAGACTTCGCAGGAATTTGAACATCCATACAAACGGGAAAAAGTCACTGATCTGCAGCGCAAGTGGAGGGAAGAGCGCTCGGGCCATCGTACCGCCGGATAGCACAAATGCGGGCATGAAAATAAAGATCATGCGAGAGGCTGCAATTCCCGGATGCGCTGCACCCCAGGCGACCAAAATATTGATACATACCGATCCAAACACATACAGCATCACCGGAATCATAAACAAAAACGGACTGCCGACAAAGCGGGTATCATCAAACAGCTTCAATACACCCATCGCAAAAATCAGACCAGCAGTCGAAAATAGCAGATATGGAATAATCCGGAACAGCAGATTAAACGGATTTTGCAGCTCGCTAGCCAGACGGTGCGATACACGCAGCCGGGCGACGATCGGCAGACTGTTGATATTCAGCATCATAAACGAGAACATACAGACAAATGTCAGAATCGTCGTGTTCTGGTAATTGCTCGTCGGATTGAACAGTGCACGGACTTCAACCGCGAGATTACTTAGCGTCCCTTGCGCCTGGGTACTGCTCATTCCGGTTCGTGCCAGAGCAGGTATCGATAGCTGCATGTTTTCCGTAGCGGTAATTTCTTGCATCGCTGTCCGGATAAAAGTAACCGCCTGGCTATTCGTATTATCCAGAATCAGCCCCAGACGATTCGGTACCGCCCGGTTGTGATTATCCTCGAGTCCCTTGGGCAGGGAGATCACGGCCAGATACTGCTCATGATAAAAGTATTCCTCCGGGTGCTCGGCATAGGATACGACCTGGTCGACATGAATATACTGGGACGAATCGATTTTCTGAATCAGTTGTCTACTATAAGCCGTATTGTCCTGATCGACAACCACAACGCGGGATTCGTTAATCTGACTGCTCGGCAGCAGCAGGGTATAAGCGAGCACCGCGACCAATGGAAACATGATGGCGATAATCGGATATTTGGATTTGACCAGGTAATTCCATTCATCAAGAAGTGATTTCATCAGTATTCACCTCAGCGGTCATGCCCGGCAGCAGTGCGCCGGTTTTTGGTACATAGATGCGAACCTGGAAGGTAGCGATATCCGCTTCGCCTTTTTCACGGGACATACGTAGGTTGGCAAATTGCGGCGCAGAAGTAACATAGCGCACCTTGCCCTGGATATCCTGATTGGTAGCAGGAAGGTGAACCGTTACCTGCTTATTCGCTTTGAACTTGCTTGCCTGGTCTTCGCTCACATACAGGTCAAAGTACATTTCATTCGTTTCGAGCGTAATCACAGGGGTACCTTGAGCGATATTCTCACCGATTTTGGTGCTGACTGCAGTGATTTTGCCATTTTGCGGAGCTTTGAGTACCAATCGGGATTTTTTGAGTAAAAGGGTTTTGAGTTCGACCTGCTGGGCGGCTTTTTGCTGCTTGAGCAATTGGACGGACAGCTCCTGATCCGCCAGCTGCTGACGAGTCTGGGCAACGGTATCCAGCTGGGTCGCGGAGTTTTCGGCTGCGATTCGGGCAGCTTCAATCTCGTCCTGCGCCTGGGTGATGCTGACTGTAGCCTGACCAACTTGCTCGGTTGCCTGATTGGCCTGTTCCGCAGCCTGACGGGTACGCTCATTCGCTTGCTGGCGCTCCTCGGCAGTCGCCCCGTTTTTCATTTTGGTCAGTGCTTCCTGCTGCTGGCTTAATTGGTTTTTGGCCAGAGTGAGTGCATTGTCGGCACTGTCCATTTCGGCTTTGCTGCTCAAACCGGCATCATATAGCTTGCGGATGCGATCGTAACTGGTCTGCGCGGTTTGCAGACTTTTGGTCGCTGATTGTACAGCGATTTGCTGCTGCTGCATATCTTCTTGGCGGGAACCATCATTGACCTGTTTCTCGGCAGCCGCTGCCTGACGCTGAGCAGACTCAGCCTGCCGGCGTGCCGCTTCGGCCTGACGTTGGGACGCTTTGGATGTTTCCAGAGCTGCCGCGCTCTTGTTTTGATTTACCTGGGCCTGCGCAATCGCCAGCTTGGCCTGTTTTTCCTGGGTTGTAGCTTTGGCATAGCCCAGTTTGATCGATTGTTCCTGCTGCTGGATCTGGGTATCGAACTGCTGAATTTGCTTTTGCAGCTGTTCAATCTGCAGATTCACATCGGTAGCATCAAGCGTCATTAGTACATCGCCTTTTTTGACGACTTTTTCTTCCTGATAAGGAATAGTGGTCACTTTGCCGCCTACCTGTTCGAACGATACATGTACCGTATCCGAGCTGAGAGTAGCGCTGCGAGCAGATTGGGATAGAGTAACCTGATCCTGCCCTTTGGCCTGCAGCAGGAATCCGCCTCCCAGTAGACAAACAATAGAAATAACGGGGATCACAAGACTTGCGATTTGATTGCGATTCATGAATAATAACGCTCCTTGATCATTTAAAATGGATAAATACATTCTGCAGATTATCACTATGAATGATGGATTTGGCTACTGTTGCTTTATCGATTAGACATATAAGCAGTCAGCAGGAGGAAATACAAATTTTACCTTGAATTAATAAAGTAAGCCAGCTAACAATATGGTGGATAATGGGCATTAATATGCCCGGATGAATGGTTAGATTTTTTCGGCTTCCGAAATGCCCAGCTGTATTTTCTGCATCAGCCCCAGCAAGATTTCGCGCTCCGCTTCGGATAGATGGCTCATAATACGGGACGTACTCGTAAAATGAATAGGGAGCAGATCATTCATTAACGATGTGCCTTCATCGGTAAGATGAATAATACTCATGCGGCGGTCGGAAGGATGATCCTGGCGGCTAACGAGTCCGTCACGCTCCATGCGTTCGATCAGTCCGGTCACTGTAGCTTTGGTAATGCCTGCTCGTTCCGCCAGCTCGGTTGCCAGCAGTCCGGTATCCTGATAACGATACAATAAAATAAGCAGCGCAAATTTACCGCTTGAAATACCGTATTGTTCGTATCGTTGTGTACTGACTCTGAAAATATTGGATGATGTGCGCAGAAACAATAGCATCGCTTCTGTCGCAGTAATATCAATTTCAGGAATACGCTCCGAGAATTTCTGAAGCATCTCACGAGTAGGCAGATCACGCATATCAAAATCCATAGCTAATTCTTCCTCTTCAAAAAGATTCGCAGTCATCCGCATGTACAGATACGTAATCTCCATGGCGGCATCGTCGCGTGTTCTATGATTATACAGTGAAAGTTCTCCGTATGTCTCGGGCGACGGCCAATTGTCAGAATGCAACTTTAATTCCTCCTTTCCAAAAATAAAATAGATTTTCTCAAACTTGTTAGCTGGCTAACAACATCGGTGAGCGAGACCAATCATCCGTCTTTATGGGTTCAATGTATTTGCTTGCTTATGATAATCCAGATTTTATATTTTTGCAATTCAAATTTTTGATATTGGTTTGAGTACAAAAGGAAAAAAATGTACAAATTCGCATTGCTTTGCCTTAATGACTGAGCTAAAATTTTAAGTTAAGACAGGGGGGAAGGTTATGACTACATCCAGAACCAGATCGATTGGACCGGCCCGCTTCAATACAGCAGTTCAGGCCCTGGCAGGTCTGGCCTGCAATGGAGGAACCGTATCGAGTTCAGTCATTGCTGCACAGGTTCAGTCGCATGCGACTTTTTTGCGCAGAATTCTGGCTACACTGGCAAGCCACGGAATCGTAGATACACGCGAGGGCAGAGACGGTGGCTATTCTTTGAAAATATCTGCGGATACACTGACACTGGCAGATATTTATCAGGCGATCCGCAATGACGAAGTGCAGCAGGCAGCACCTGCTGAATGTATGGAAACAAGCAGCACCGAAATTGGAAGTATCCTCAAAAACGTCATGATGGATGCGGAGCGGCAGGCAATCGAATATCTCAAAAAGTACACATTATCTGACCTGCTGTATGAAGCCAATCAAAAGAAAATATCCAATATTGCCGAACTGCTGAATAATTAAAACGAAATCAGGGGAAAAGCAGCAGGCCGTATAGGAACAGCAGCAAGCCCGGTGGCGATGATACCTACATCGCTGGCCGGGCTTGTTGTCTACTTATGGATCATAGCGTGCGATATATCAGTGTTTGGCGGCATGAACAGAAGACGTTGTCCCCTGTTCTTCCCTGGCTGCCCGGCGGGCAAACCATGTAGCAAGCAGAGAGCCGGAAATGTTATGCCATACACTGAAAATAGCACTTGGTACAGCGGCTAACGGATTGAAATGGGCGGCAGCCAGACTGGCACCGAGCCCGGAGTTCTGCATACCGGTCTCAAATACAATCGCTTTGCGCTGCGCCGGGTTCATACGGATCAAGCGGGCAAACAGATAGCCGAGCAAATAGCCAAGCCCATTATGCAAAATAACCACAGCAAAAATCAACAATCCGGATTCTACAATATGGGGCTTGTTTAATCCCACTACAATCGCTACGATAAGAACAATCGCCAGTGTCGATACGGCAGGAAGTGCTACAGTAGCCGCTTCAGCCTGTCTGCGGAACAGTGCCTTGACGATAACGCCAAGCAGAATCGGCACGATCACAACCTTGAGAATATCGAGGATCAGACTGCTTGCGCTGACATTCATCCATTGTCCGGCCAGCAGCGAGATCATCGCCGGGGTAGCCAGCGGTGCAATAAGCGTGGATACGGAGGCGATAGATACCCCGAGTGCCACATCTCCGCGTGCGAGAAAGGTCATAACATTGGAAGCAGTACCACTCGGACAGCATCCCACTAGTATAACTCCTACGGCAATATCCGGCGGCAAATGCAGCCCCACCGCCAGACCATAGGCGAGCAGCGGCATAATCACATAATGACCGACAACCCCGAGCGCCACATCCAGCGGGCGACGAAATACTTCACGAAAATCTGCCGAAGATAATGTCAGTCCCATTCCGAACATGACGATACCGAGCAGCAGAGAAATTTGTCCTTTGAGCCCAATAAACACCGAGGGCAGGAAAAAGCCGAGCAGGGCAAACAAAATGACCCATACGGAAAAAGTATTACCTATAAATTTGCTGATTCGTGCAACTCCATTCATGGCCCATTCTCCTCTGTCTTGTCTCTATGTAGTCTGTTGTTTAAATAACAGTGTCCAAAATTTTACTATAAAAAACCTTACATAGCTATTGTCCTGCATCCCAGAAAAATAAGTGTTTTTATTCTTTTATTTGTTCATGATGCACAAAAATAGATAACCAGCATACCGAATAATCAGCTGAAGGATAGATATCCTTCTATATCTTTCACAAGTGAATATTTGGCAGAAAAGGGGATGAAATATGAGCGATACGACAGTACCTGTCTATAATGTAGGAATATTTCTGTTCAACGAAGTGGAAGTACTGGACTTTGCCGGGCCATTCGAGGTATTCTCAATCTCGGTGCACAGTGACGGCAGCAAGGCTTTTCGTGTATATACCGTATCGGAAAACGGGCAGATGATTTCGGCCCGTAATGGTCTGCAGGTACAGCCAGAGTACAGCTTTGCCACCCTGCCGTCTGTTGATATTCTGATCATACCCGGAGGCTATGGAGCAGAAGAAATCGAAATTCACAAACCGCAGGTGATAGAGTGGATTCGCAGTCATGCCGCGCAGCAGCGGGTAGTGGCTTCGATCTGTACAGGAGCATTGCTGCTGGCAGAAGCCAGTTTGCTAGACGGTTTATCCGCGACCACACACTGGATGGATCTGGAGCGTCTGGAGCGTGATTATCCAAAAGTTCAGACACGTTCCGGTATCAAATATGTCGATGAAGGCCAGATTCTGACCTCGGGCGGTATCTCGGCAGGCATTCATCTCTCCCTGCATCTGGTCAGACGATATACAGGAATCGAAACTGCCGAGCGAACAGCCAGACGAATGGAGTACGATTGGAACGAATGAACGAATGAACGAATGAACGAATGAACGAATGAACGAATGAAATTCAGGAAATGAGTGATTATACAATGTATGAAGGACAGGCGATTTTACCGGCTGCTAAAAATATGAAACAGTTCGAACAGCTGCTGGACAGCTCTTATCAATACGGTGTATTTCTGGATACCCATATCGCCCAGCTGAAAAGTATCTATAGAATGGCAGGCAGCCGCAACAAAAAGATGTTTTTACATGCGGATCTGGTGCATGGACTCAAAAATGACGAGTACGCAGCAGAATACCTTTGCCAGGAGATCAAGCCGTTTGGCATTATCTCTACTCGTGGCAATGTCATTATGAAAGCCAAGCAAAAAGGCGTGCTGGCTATACAGCGCATCTTTATGCTGGATACGATCGCACTGGAGAAAAGCTATGCGCTGCTGGAAAAAACGCAGCCCGATTATATAGAAGTATTGCCGGGCGTGGTTCCCCATATGATCCGTGAAGTAGTAGAGCGCGCAGGTATTCCTGTATTTGCCGGTGGTCTTATTCGCACGGTGGAGGATGTAGAGAACGCGCTGGCAGCAGGGGCAACAGCCGTAACCACCTCCAATGCCTATCTGTTTAATGAGTATAAGCGATGAAGAAGATCACAGATTTGCATGAAGAACAGATGAAAAAATGATATTGACACCGCTTACATGTTACGATATGATGAACACAAGTTAATACATGTGACGGAGAACCGGAGAGCCACGCAAAAGCCCTTGCTACATCAGAGGGAGGTTTGCGCTGGCTCTTTTGCGTCTGCTCACGTTTATTACCATAATTACACATACTTAATGTAAACAGACAAAAACATTTTTCCAAATCGAATGGAGGTTATATGATGTCACCGTTTATAGCTGAACTGGTAGGAACGATGATTCTGATTGCTCTGGGTGGCGGTGTCTGTGCAGGCGTATCCCTTCGCAAAACGTTTGCTGAAAATTCAGGCTGGATGGTTATCGGAGCAGGATGGGGACTCGCTGTTGCCATGGCGGTATATGCTGTAGGCAGTGTGAGCGGCGCTCACCTGAATCCGGCGGTTACCCTGGCACTGGCATTCAATGGCGATTTCCCGTGGAGTCAGGTTCCTTCTTATATTCTGGCTCAGATTATCGGAGCTATGGCAGGTGCACTGCTGGTGTACTTCCAATACCTGCCGCACTGGAAAGCAACACCGGATCCTGCGACCAAGCTGGGCGTATTCTCTACTTCCCCGGCGATCAAGCATCCGGTCGGCAATATGCTGAGTGAAATTATCGGTACATTTATCTTCGTCATGGTATTGTTATCTATGGGTGCCAATGAGTTCACACAGGGTCTTCATCCATTGATTGTCGGCCTGCTGGTAGTAAGTATCGGGCTGTCCCTGGGTGGTACAACCGGATATGCGATCAACCCTGCACGTGACTTTGGTCCGCGTCTGATGCATTTCCTGCTGCCGATCCCTGGTAAAGGTCCTTCGGACTGGAAATATGCATGGGTACCGGTAGCGGGTCCACTGCTGGGCGGATCACTGGGCGGACTATTTTACAAAACCGTCTTCCTGGGACAGAGTACACCGTTGCTGTGGGTACTGCTGGCAGTAACAGTCGTATGTCTGTTCTTCGCTCATCTGGCTGGACGCCGGATTCAGCGTTCCGCTTCCGGACAGGCAGCTGCCTAAGCTGCCCTTCGGGTCCAACTTTTGTTATACCCCATACTACAAATTATGATATTGCAAATTCGATAGTGATAATCTTGAGGAGGAACTAACAGATGGAACAGTATATTATGGCATTGGATCAAGGAACAACAAGCTCCCGCGCAATTCTTTTTAACAAAAAAGGCGAAATCCACTATATGGCACAGCGCGAATTCCCGCAATATTTCCCCAAACCGGGTCATGTCGAGCAGAATGCAGACGAGATCTGGAGTTCCATTCTGGCAGTAATTGCTTCCTGTTTGTCCGAATCCCATGTCAAACCGGCACAGATCGCAGGGATCGGGATTACCAACCAGCGGGAAACGACGGTTATCTGGGATCGCAAAACAGGCGACCCGGTCTACAATGTACTCGTATGGCAATCCCGTCAAAGCGCCTATATCTGTGAAGAGCTCAAAGCCAAAGGGCTGGAACAGACATTCCGCGACAAAACGGGTCTGCTGATCGATCCTTATTTCTCCGGTACCAAAGTAAAATGGATTCTGGATAATGTAGATGGTGTACGTGAACGCGCCGAGCGCGGTGAGCTGATGTTCGGAACGATCGATACCTGGCTGATCTGGAAACTGTCCGGCGGCAAAGCGCATGTAACCGATTATTCCAATGCGTCCCGTACACTGATGTACAATATTTATGATCTGAAATGGGATGAGGAGCTGCTGGAGATTCTGGATATCCCGGCATCCCTGCTGCCGGAAGTTCGTCCTTCCTCCGAAGTGTATGCCCATACAATCGATTACCATTTCTTTGGTCAGAGCGTTCCGATTGCCGGAGCAGCCGGTGACCAGCAGGCAGCTCTGTTCGGACAAGCTTGTTATGAAAAAGGATCGGTCAAAAATACGTATGGTACAGGTTGCTTTATGCTGATGAATACCGGTGAAGAGCCGATCCGCTCCGAGCATGGACTGATCACGACGATTGCCTGCGGTGTAGGCGACAAGATCAGCTATGCGCTGGAAGGCAGTATTTTCGTAGCGGGTTCCGCGATTCAGTGGCTGCGCGATGGATTGCGCATGTTCCGCGATGCCGCTGAAAGTGAAACCTATGCTTCCCGTGTGGAATCGACAGAAGGCGTATATATCGTACCTGCTTTTGTTGGACTCGGCAGCCCTTACTGGGATAGTGATGTACGTGGTGCAGCCTTTGGCCTGACACGCGGTACAAGCAAAGAGCACTTTATCCGGGCAACACTGGAGTCCCTGGCGTATCAGACCAAGGATGTACTGACAGCGATGGAGAGCGACAGCGGTGTAACTGTAGGTTCCCTCAAAGTCGATGGCGGAGCAGTGAAAAATGAATTCCTGATGCAGTTCCAAAGCGATATTCTCGGCGTACCGGTAGAGCGTCCGGCTGTTAACGAAACGACAGCACTGGGAGCCGCTTACCTGGCAGGCCTGGCTGTTGGTTATTGGGAAAGCCTGAATGAGATCGCGTCCACACACAGCGATCTGATCGATAATTTCGAGCCGAAAATGGAAGAGAAATATCGCGAAGAATTGTACGGTGGCTGGCAAAAAGCCGTACACGCAGCGATGGCATTCAAATAATACAGTTGTGCAGTAATACGATAAGCAATATCGTATTTCAATTATGCAATAGGCAGCGTACCCTACGCTGTACAATAGGCAAATGATGTAAACCAAAGCACTCGTTGTCCATCAGCAGCTTTTACCGTCTTGCTGAAGGACAATGGGTGCTTTTTTATTTGCAAACATAGCTGTTTATTATGGCCACCCGTACAGAGCTGCATAGTATACCGCTTACATATCAGACGAAAAACAGTAGCTAGACCCTTGCATTTATGCTAAGATGTCAATTGCGAATGATAATCTTTATCAATGTGAAAAGTTCAACCAATCCCATCAAAGGCGGTTTTGATGTATGCATACACAAAAAAGATTCACCATGATCATAATGGCTGTTCTGCTGATCAGTATTCTGGCAGCCTGCAGTCAATCCGGAACAAGCGGCGGCAGCACAAGTCCTGCAGCAGGTACAGATGCTGCTCCGGCAGCACAAGAAAGTGCAACAATTACTTACAAAGCAGCCAATGGCGATGTAGAAGTTCCTCGCCATCCACAGCGTGTAGTTGTACTCGCGGACAGTTATTACGGCTATCTGTATTCACTCGGCATCAAGCCGATTGCTACAACAAACAAGCCATTTGACAGTATCTATCTCAAAGACACAACAGAAGGCGTCACCAATCTGGGCGAAACGCCTGAAGTAGAAAAAGTACTGGATTTGAATCCCGATCTGATCATCGTCTGGGATGGCGACGCCAATCTGGACAAATTCGCCAAAGTGGCACCAACAGTAGCGATCAAGTATGGTCAGTACACGTACAAGGAACAGCTGCAAGAGTTCGGCAAAATGACGGGTACCGAGGATAAAGCCAAAGAAGTGGCAGCTGCCTGGGAATCCAAAATCAATGAAGTCAAACCACAAGTACAAGCAGCTGTAGGCGACAAAACGGTCTCCATTATCCAACCTTATGCCAAAGGCGTATACGTCATGGGCGACAGCTTTGGCCGCGGCGGCGAGATCATCTACCAGGAACTCGGACTCAAAGGTACCGAAATGACGCAAAAAGAAGCGATCGATAATGGTCCGGGTTATGTGAGTATCTCTCTGGAGAATGTTCCCGACTTTGCCGGTGATTATATCTTCACCGCTCCATGGGGCGGGGATGCTGACAAGGAAGGTACTTCTCTGTACAACAGCAGTCTCTGGAAGCAGCTGCCTGCAGTGAAAGCCAATCATGTGTTCAATATCGACCCGATAGCCTATTATTTTAATGATCCGATCTCGATGAATGCACAGCTCGACTTTATCGTAAAAAGCCTGACAGGCAAGTAAGTCGATCAGGCAGTCAGGTCAGTCAGGTTATTGTAAAGATGTATAGATAACAATGGAGCGCAGACACGCAGTCAGTATACGATCACTTCTCTGTTATCCGTACAATAAGAGCCAATTTTCGCTACTGTAAATTGCAATAATCAAAAATAATTGTAAAATTTAAACGTTTTCTTTGCCTGAGTACAGTGCAGTATGGTATAATCTGATTACAAGTTAATAAATTCGTCATTAGACTTTGGAGAGACCACGAATACACGCGGCAGCAGCCGTTTATGTGTAATGTTCGTGGTCTCTTTTTTGCGGCTTTAACTGGAATAATATAGCAATTTAATCGGCTGAACAGCCACATACAAATGAACTTATCACAGGGAGGAAATAATAATGAACACGATGTTTGCAGCACAGGAACGAGCAGTCGTATTACAGAAGATGAGCCAGGAACCACTGGATGTACTTGTCATTGGCGGCGGGATTACCGGATCGGGAATTGCACTGGATGCCGTGACGCGCGGTATGAAAATCGGCTTGGTCGAGATGCAAGATTTTGCAGCAGGTACTTCCAGCCGTTCTACCAAGCTGGTGCATGGTGGGCTGCGTTATCTGAAGCAGTTTGAGGTGAAAATGGTTGCCGAAGTCGGCAAAGAACGCGCGATTGTCTATGAGAATGGCCCTCATGTGACGACACCGGAGTGGATGCTTCTTCCTTTCCATCAGGGCGGAACTTTCGGCAGCTTCAGTACATCGATCGGTCTGCGGGTATACGATTTCCTCGCAGGCGTGAAAAGCAGTGAGCGCCGCAAAATGCTGAGTGCGCAGGAAACGCTGAATAAGGAACCGCTGGTGAAGCAGGATGGACTCAAAGGCGGCGGCTACTATGTCGAGTACCGTACCGATGATGCCCGTCTGACGATCGAAGTGATCAAGGAAGCGGTCAAACGTGGCGCCATGGCTGCCAACTATACCAAAGCGGTAGATTTCATTTATGAAAATGGCAAGCTGAAAGGCGTCAAAGTCAAAGACACCATCAGCGGCAAAGAATACAAAATCTTCGCACGCAAAGTCATTAACGCAGCAGGCCCATGGGTCGATACCCTGCGCAAAATCGATAACTCCAAAAAAGGCAAAACCCTGCAAATGACCAAAGGGATTCATCTGGTTATCGACCACGAACGCTTCCCGCTGGAGCAGGCGGTTTACTTTGATACACCGGATGGACGGATGGTATTCGCGATTCCGAGAGACGGCAAAACGTACGTGGGTACGACCGATACCGTATACAAAGCCGATCCAATCCATCCACGTATGACTACAGCCGACCGTGATTATGTAATCAAAGCGATCAATTACATGTTCCCGACCGTGAAAGTAACCGCAGAGGATGTGGAGTCCAGCTGGGCAGGAGTACGTCCGCTGATTCATGAAGACGGCAAATCCCCGTCCGAGATTTCCCGTAAAGACGAAATCTGGCAGTCCGATAGCGGCCTGATCACTATCGCCGGCGGCAAGCTGACCGGTTACCGTAAAATGGCCGAAATGGTCGTCGATCTGGCAGCCGAGCTGCTGCAAAAAGAAACCGGCCAAACGTTCAAGCCATCCCAGACCAAGCATATGCCGATCTCAGGCGGTAATGTAGGCGGCTCGGCAGGTCTACCTGCTTTTATCCGTCAGCATGCGGATGCAGGTGTAAATGTGGGACTGAGCCGAGAGCAAGCAGAGAAACTGGCTGGTTTCTACGGTTCCAATGTGACGCAGCTGTTCGCCCGTGTCAACCAGCAGGATGCCATTGCCGAAGAGCTGGGACTGCCAGCCGATGTGCGTGTACGTCTCGTCTACGCGATAGAAGAAGAAATGACAGCCAAGCCGGTCGATTTCTTTATCCGCCGTACCGGAGCATTGTTCTTCGATATCGCCTGGGTACAAGAGTGGAAACAGCCGGTTATCGAGTATATGGCAAGACGCCTGAACTGGACTGCCGATCAGAAGCGCCGCTATACCGACGAGCTGGAAGCCCAGCTGCATGATGCAGTAGTGCCTTCCGATGCGGAAGCTAGCAGTGAGTTTGCGGTATAAATCAGTTGTAGAATGTTGTAATCAAATAAAGTACAGCTGCAAATTATGAATATCTATAAACGGCTCTCTTCCTTTGGAGAGCCGTTTTGCTATGTACAGATGCAGAATCACAGAAATAATGAATAATGTCTGTCCCCGACCAAAGTCCAGGTGCAAAATCATCCAGAGGCTGAGGTCAATTCGTATAATTCCATGGTATGCTGGATATACTCAGGTAGACCATAAGGATAAAGGGGAGAAATAATATGATCAAACGGGCCATTCTCGCACCGGTATTGCTGCTGCTTGGCGTGTATTTGTTTTTGAATCCCGGCGGATCGGGTGGGGTAGGTGAGATTTTTGCGACATTCTGGCCGACGTTGTTCGTTATACCGCTCGGGCTGCTGTTTCAGTGGATGTATTTTTCACTGGTGGGGCCCAAGGGAGTCGGGCTTCTGGTGCCGGGAGGTATACTGCTGACAGCCGGAGCAGTGAGCCAGCTGGCTCAGATGTTCGGTATCTGGAGCTATATGTGGCCGGGGTTTATTCTGGCGGTAGCTGTGGGACTGTTCCAACTGTACTGGTTCGGTTCGCGTAACAAATGGCTGCTGATTCCGATCAATATTCTGACGGTGCTGTCGCTGCTCTTTTTCGCTGTCTTCTCGATTGATTCGCTATTGTCACGGCTCATATTTGTTCAGCCGCTGGTCGCAATCGCGCTTGTACTCGGTGGAGCCTGGATGCTGGTAGAGCGAAAAAAAGAGTGGTAATGAATAAATGTGCTGGATTGACCGGGGTTCTACTAACGCAGATAGCAGAACTCCGGCAGGGAAAGAGGCAGAACCGTATACATAGCAGAATCGATGTCATCCCTTCATATCGTATAACGCACATGCTCTATCAGGTATGCTAAAGTATAGGATTCACAGGCGACGCGACATGCTGCCTGGTCTATACCTGCCAGCTTGCAAGACTCACATATCGACTTACGGATAGCTGCAGAATCTTGCTTCACTGAAGAGATCCGCTGCATCTCATCGCTATCCATTTGTATCCGAAAAAGCTGCCGAGTTGGCAGCTTTTTTGGCGTTCCTGAACTCAGCTGTATGCTCACGAAAACAGATCCGGTAAATTTGGGTAATGGTATTCAGTGAATGCAAAAGCATACATATCGTCAATGTACATATATCAGGCATGTATGCCTACCGGCTGCTGTCAATTGAAAGGGAGGAATAATATCGCCTATGGAAACGCTCAATGTTATTATCGTGATTTTACTTATTCTGCTTACATCCTTTTTTGTCGCATCGGAGTATTCGATTATTCGGGTGCGGATCTCACGGATCAACCAGCTGGCAGAAGAAGGCAACAAAAATGCCAAAGCTGTACAGTATATTATTTCCAAGCTGGATGAATTCCTGTCTGCCTGTCAGCTGGGAACTACGCTCACGTCACTGGCACTCGGCTGGTTGGGGGAATCGACGATCGAAGAGCTGCTGCATCCGCTGTTTGTTTGGCTGCAGATTCCAGCGTCGCTTACGTCCGTGCTGTCTTTCCTGATCGCGTTCCTGTTGATGACGTATTTTGAAGTGGTGATCGGGGAGCTGGTACCCAAATCATTTGCGATTCAGGTCGCCGAGCCGATGGCGCTATTCTTTGCCCGGCCGATGATTGTTTTCTACAAAATCACTTATCCGTTTAACTGGGTACTGAGCCGTTCAGCCCGTGTGATTACCGGACTGTTTGGAGTCAAACCGCTGTCCGAGCAAGAGGTAGCACAGAGCGAGGCAGAACTGCGCTTCGCCCTCTCGGAAGGATACAAAAGTGGCAGCATCACCCCGACTGAGTACCGATATCTGAATAATGTATTTGATTTTGACGAATTGGTCGGCAGCGAAATTATGGTACCGCGTACGGAAATTATTTATATTGCACAGGATGCTTCTCTGGCGCAGTTTTATGATATTATTCGTGAAGAGCCATATAGCCTGATCCCGGTCGCGCTTGGCGGAGACAAAGACCGGATTATCGGACTGCTCAATGTCAAAGAAGTACTCCGTGATGCCGTGAACCGGTCGCATGCTCCAACCGATCCGATTGCACCGTTTATCCGTCCTGTGCTGCAGCTGATCGAGACGGTGCCAGCGCGTGAACTGCTCGGACAGATGCAAAAGGAAAATATTCATATGGCCGTCTTGCTGGATGAATACGGCGGTACTGCAGGAATGGTCACCCTGGAGGATATTCTGGAAGAGATCGTCGGTGATATTCCATCCAAATCGGATACCGAGCCGCTGTCCACTCCGGCGATCAGCAAGCTGGGTGACAAGCATTACAAGCTGCAGCCGCAGGCATTGATCCATGAAGTTAACCGTCGCCTTGGCACCGATATTGAAGCAGGCGAAGCTTATACAATCGGCGGCTGGATCCTGTCACGCAAATTCAATATTCGCGAGGGACAATCGGTAATAGAAGAACATTATGAATTTACCGTAACACGGATGGAGCAGCATCATATTCGCGAGATTGAAGTACAGCCGCATGAGCCGGAAGAAATGCAGGAAGAAGATGATTAAAAAGTACAGATAGCTGCGATAACTAAGGGCAGCTAGCCTACGTTCAAGCGGCCATCCTATCTATAAGCAGCTGCAAGTCATAAAAAGCACACCTCAAGCGTAATAAACAGATGCCAACAAACGCAAAACAAGCTTCAAAAGCTGACACCAAAAATAGCATAAAACAGCTTGCCTCTTCACCGGTATTACCGGGAAATGATATAATATAATGAATACCAGCCTTTACGAACCCATGCTCTTAAAAGTTCGACTGCAGCTGATATTCCAACTCTGGATAACGGGGGAACCAAAGATGGCCAAGAAAAACAAAGCTCCGGCAAGACCGGCAGCAGCACAGGATAAACCAGCTACACTCAAAGATCTGTTGAGTGCAGATGTACTCGATAAGCTCAAAGCCCAGGCTAATGAGATGCGTGAAGTAGAGCAGCAACGCCAGGAGCAGGAGCGTCAAAAGGCGGAAGAAGCCCGCAAAGCCGAGCAAAAGCGCAAGGACAATGATTTCGAATATCTGCTGGAAAACAGTAAGCAGGATTGGAAAAAATACAAGTAAGCTAATCGTCATACAAACAGCAAGCCATTCGTTAGATCGGGGGATTCTCTGATATAGCGAATGGCTTCTTTTGTATACTTACTGATAACGATTATCAAAAAAAGAGTTGATCAATAATCGGTAAGTGGCTACAATGATACTTTGTAGTCTATTGATAATGAATATCATTATCGAATGTAAATGATTCCATATTACATAGCAGGTCAGCCATCAGGAGGGAGGATACCGTAAAAAAAGGAATGTACAGGCAGTCATGCCGCTTTTTACGGGATGATATCTGGTATGAAATTGAGAACACTTATTGTACTGTTTGCTCTGCTGGCGATCACCTCTCTATTTGTAGGAGTAAAGGACCTTCGTCCATGGGAGATATTCAGCTGGACAGCTGAACAGCAGCAGGTATTCTGGATTAGCCGGATACCGAGACTGATCAGTATTATTATCGCCGGTGCGTGTATGAGTATTGCCGGACTGATTATGCAGCAGCTCAGCCGCAACAAATTTGTCTCTCCGACAACAGCCGGAACGATCGAGTGGACAAGGCTCGGCATTCTCGTCTCGATGATGCTGTTCGCAGCTGCGGCACCACTGGTCAAGATGAGTATTGCGTTTGTATTTGCACTGGGTGGTACTTTCTTGTTCATGCAAGTGCTGAATCGGATCAAGTTCAAGGATACGATATTTATCCCGCTGGTAGGACTGATGCTCGGCAATGTGGTTAGCTCGATCGCTACTTATTTTGCCTATCGGTACGATCTGGTACAGAATATCTCCTCCTGGCTACAGGGTAATTTCTCGCTTGTGCTGCAGGGGCGATATGAGCTGCTGTATATCAGCGTGCCGCTCGTGATTATCGCATACATCTATGCCAATCGGTTTACGCTGGCAGGTATGGGGGAGGATTTTGCCACCAATCTGGGACTGAATTACAAAAGGGTAGTCACGCTCGGGCTGATTATTGTCTCGCTGATCTCGGCTTCGGTCGTACTGACGGTTGGATCGATTCCTTATCTGGGACTGATTATTCCGAATATCGTCAGCATCTATCGCGGCGATCATCTCAAAAAAAGCCTAATGCATACCGCACTGCTCGGCGCAAGCTTCGTCCTGCTGTGCGATGTACTGGGACGGATCATTATTTACCCTTACGAAATTCCGATCGGAGTGATGGTAGGTGTCATTGGCAGCGGCATTTTCCTGTATCTGTTGTTAAGGAGAGATGCGTATGCGGCTGCAAGCTAAGATAGGGTGGATGACGGGAATATCCCTTGTACTGATCGCTCTGTTCCTGCTGGTCAAGCTGAATCCGGTCAATCTGGATTATGTGCTTCCCCGGCGCGGAGCCAAAATTACAGCGATTGTACTGACCGGTACGACGATTGCGTTTGCTTCGGCTATTTTCCAGACGATTACGAATAACCGGATTCTGACGCCGAGTGTGATGGGACTGGATTCGCTGTATGTGTTTATCCAGTCGGTGATTGCTTTTGTGTTCGGCACATCGAGTCTGTTTATGCAAAATGCGAATGTGAACTTCCTGCTCTGTGTGATCGGGATGATTGCGTTCTCCGGTGTACTGTACCGGCTGATGTTCCGGCGGGAGAATCAGAATATTTACTTTCTGCTGCTGATCGGCATGATTCTGGGCAGCTTCTTCTCCAGCCTCTCGACCTTTATGCAGGTGCTGATTGATCCGAATGAATTCCTGATTTTGCAGAACAAACTGTTTGCCAGCTTCAACAAGGTCAATACCGATCTGCTCTGGCTGGCGCTTATCGGTACGGCAGGGGTCTTTGTGTATGTGTATCCGTACATCAAGTACTTTAATGTACTGGCACTGGGCAAGGATCATGCGGTCAATCTGGGGATTGATTATGACCGTGTGGTCAAACGGTTGCTGCTGGCGGTAGCAGTATTGGTATCGATCTCGACAGCACTGGTCGGTCCTATTCTGTTTCTCGGACTGCTCGTCGTCAATCTGGCCCGCGAGTTCCTGCCGACCTATCGGCACAGCTATCTGATTGCGGGATCTGTGTTGATCGCCATTATTACACTGGTTGGTGGACAGTTTGTCGTCGAGAGAATCTTCGCATTCTCAACACCGCTTAGTGTGATCGTGAATTTCTTTGGCGGGAGCTATTTTCTTTATTTGCTGCTGCGGGGCAATATCGCGAGATAAAACAGGACAAAGGACCCCATCACGAATCTGCAAAGAACAGGGAGAATATCTCCCTACTCGGTCATGAAAGGAAGAGGAAGCATGCTGGAAGTCAAAAACCTGTCCAAAACGTATAACGGCAAAAAAGTGGTCGACGATGTCTCTCTGACGATCAACAAAGGGCAGATTACTTCGTTTATCGGTCCGAACGGAGCAGGCAAAAGTACCCTACTCTCTATGATCAGCCGTCTGATTACGAGAGATCAGGGTGAAGTATGGCTGGAAGGCCGCGAGATTGGCAGCTGTGACAGCAGAGAGCTAGCGCGTACGCTGGCGATTCTCAAGCAGGCCAACCATATCGAACTGCGACTGACGATTCGCGAACTGGTGGCTTTTGGCCGGTTCCCCTATTCACAGGGCCGACTGAAAAAGGAAGATGAACGTCATGTAGATGAAGCCATTGCCTATATGGAGCTTACCGAGATGCAGCACAAATACCTCGACGAGCTGAGCGGCGGTCAGAAGCAGCGTGCCTATATTGCGATGGTGCTCGCCCAGGACACCGAGTATATCCTGCTCGATGAGCCGCTCAATAATCTGGATATGAAGCACTCCGTCCAGATTATGCAGACGCTGCGCCGGATGGTACAGGAGCTGGGCAAGACGATTGTGCTGGTCATTCACGATATTAACTTTGCTTCCTGTTATTCGGACCGGATCGTCGCACTCAAAAACGGCCGGATCGTACAGGAAGGCAGTGTAGAGCAGATTATCGATAGCGATGTACTGCGCAGCATTTATGATCTGGAGATTGGTATCCAGGAGATTGAAGGGCAGCGTATTTGTACATTTTACGCCTGATAACTGTACCGGGAAATAATAGAGAAGTGATACTTAAACTATACAGCGGGTAGCAATAACGAATTCGGTATTGCGCGCATTAACAATAAAAGAGTCTGCCAATTGCAGGTGGCTGTGGCTGTATAGCACAGGGTGGACTGCGGATGGCAGCACTCGGATTTGCAAAAAAATCATCCAGGCAAGATCCAATACACTTATCAAAGGGGAATTATGATGAAAAAATGGACACTGAGTTTGACACTTATTTTGGCGATACTAGTACTGGCTGCTTGCGGCAAAGAAGCCGGATCTACAACAGGAGCAGCAGGAAGCGATGCAGCACCAGCGGCTACTGTCAAAGTCGCTCAAACGACAGGAGATGTCGAAGTACCGAAAAATCCACAGCGTGTAGTTGTATTTGATATGGGCATCCTGGATACCATGGATCAGCTGGGTATTAAGCCTGTTGCTGTCCCGCAGGACAATCTGCCTCCTTATCTGGAAAAATACAAAAGCAGTGATTATATCAATGCAGGTGGTCTGAAAGAGCCGGACTTTGAGAAAGTCAGCGAAGCTGCACCGGACCTGATCATCATCTCCGGACGCCAGGCGGATTCCTATGAAGAATTCAGTAAAATTGCGAAGACGATCAACCTGAGTGTTGATACGAACGATTACATGAAATCTTTTACCCAAAACATGAATATCATCGGTGAAATCTTCGGCAAGCAGGATGAGATTAACGAAGCATTGACTGCTATCAATAATGAAGTAACGGCTACACAGGAAAAAGTAAAAAAAGCGAATCATAATGCACTGATTGTACTGGCTAATGAAGGCAGCCTGAGCGCATATGGAGCCGGTTCACGCTTTGGATTGATTCATGATGTACTGGGCTTCAAAGCCGCCGATCCGAACATCGAAGTATCTACGCACGGACAGAGTGTATCTCCCGAATATGTAGCCGAGAAAAATCCGGATTATCTGTTTGTTGTAGATCGCGGCAGTGCAATCGGTGAAGATTCATCCGGCAAAGCGACAGTCGAGAATGCCTTGGTTAAAAACACCAATGCCTATAAAAACGGACATATTGTCTACCTGAATCCTTACTATTGGTATCTCTCCGGTGGCGGTCTGCAATCCGTATCCGAAATGGTCAAAGAAGTAGGAGATGCAGTACAGGGATAAATGATTTCTGACGTAAACCCTATACAAACAGCACGCAATGAAAACAGGAAAATAGGCAAAAATATGCTAACAGTCCTGCAAAGCTGGTTATCCCGATCTATTCCCAATTCATAACATAGTCTAAAGGAAGCTGTGAGTCATATCGCAGCTTTCTTTTTGTTATATAAAGTGACATAAATAAGTGAAGAGAATGTTGGATATCTGCTAAAATTCGATTTTTATAGCTGAAAATTAATTTTATTGATCAGACCAATTAACTATTTTAATAACTACATTACATAAAAAGAGAACTATACTCTAGAAATTAATCATTATTTCATTATAATGATTATAACAACAGGTGCTGCTCACAAAACTTCCAAGAAAGAAGGTGGATGATGGTGTCTGAAAATACACAGGTAATCGCAGGTCAACAAACCACAGCCGTCCGCAAAAAATGGCTGCGTTCCACCGATATTGCCGGCTGGTGCTTTGTGCTGCCGCTGCTCGTTGGTGTGCTGGGCTTTTCTCTGTATCCAATGGTCTCTGCACTGCTCACTAGCTTCCGCGGTAATGGCGCTGCCTCTGCGCAGTGGGTAGGGTTGACCAACTATTCCAGAGTGCTGCAGGACGATCTGTTCTGGGGGGCTCTCTACAACACCATCTATATTGGCGGGCTGTCGGCCATACTTGGTATTGTGTTCTCCTTTATCCTGGCCAGTCTGGTACATCATCTACCCTGGCAGCGTACACGCAATCTGTTCAAAGCGATTTTTTTCCTTCCCAATGTGGTCTCGGCCGTAGCCACCAGTCTTCTGTTCAGTCTGTTATTTCATCCCGGCAAAGAAGGTCTGATCAACTATGCGCTAAACTGGTTCGGCATTGATCCGGTTGGCTGGTTTACCGATCCTTCGATTGCCCGTCTGAGCGTTGTATTCATGATTCTGTGGAGTGCGCTTGGATACAATACGATTATTTTCCTCGCTGCCCTGCAAAGTGTGCCGCGCGAGCAGTATGAAGCGGCAGATATTGATGGAGCGAGCGCGCTGGGCAAATGGCGTTATATTACGATTCCATCGCTACGTCCGATCTTCCTGTTCATGATTGTCATGGGCGTAATCAATGGTATGAAGCAGTTCACCAATGTATGGCTGATCGGTGGAAGTGCCGGTAATCCATCGGGTGCACTGATGACTTCGGTACTGTATATTTACCGCAATGCCTTTTTGTCTTCCCAGCTGGGGATTGCGACAGCGGCATCGTATCTGCTGTTTGTATTTATCCTGCTGCTGACACTGGTTATCCTCAAGGTAAACGCCAAAAACCAATTGAACTAGGAGGCTGACGACATGGATAAAACTGCACCATCCCTCCCCAAAGCTCCGATAAAGCTGGGCCATCAAACCAGTCGCAAGTTCACCAGTTTTGCCATTATGTTTATTCTCTGCGCCGCCTCCGTGACGATGGTACTGCCATTTATCTGGATGGTTATGACCAGCTTTGACTGGGGAGCACGGCTCAATATTCCGTTTCCGCCGAGCTTTTGGCCGGAAGATCCGTCGCTGCGCACATACCGTGCAGCCCTCACCAATGTGGATCTGATCCGCTATATTCTGAATTCCTTTGTCGTGGCGATCGGTGTCATCGTAATCAGCCTGTTCTCTGCTCTGTTATCGGGATATGCACTGTCCAAGATCCGGTTTAAAGGAGCGGGCATGGTGCTGGTTCTGGCGCTCAGTACGATGATGATTCCTTTTGAAATGACAATGATTCCGCAGTACATGCTGTTTAACCAGATTCATCTCCTGGATACATATTGGGTTTTCTTTTTGCCGGCACTGAATTATGCGTTTGGTACCTTCCTGTGCAAGCAGTTTATTGACGGGCTGCCGGGTGAACTACGGGAGGCGGCATTGATCGACGGAGCGAGTGAATATGGCATTTTCCCGCGTATTTATTTGCCGCTCTGTATGCCGATTTTTGCCACGATGGTCATTTTGCAATTCCTGGGTGTGTGGAATGAATTAATCTGGCCGCTGCTGGCGCTGAACAATCCGGACAAGTACACGATTCAGCTCGGTCTGGCGATGTTCAATTACAACAACGGTTCCCGTCAGATGCCATCGATTATTATGGCTGCTACCTGTATCAGTCTGATCCCGGTACTGGTGCTGTATATGTTCCTGCAAAAATATATTGTGGAAAGTATCGCAACAACAGGTCTGAAGCAGTAACCAAATCCGACAAAGGTGGTAATCCGATGAGACGAAAATGGCAAACCGTATGTATTGTGCTGCTGGTGATGATCTTGACGGCATGTAGTTCCTCGGCAGAAGGCGAAGCGGGTTCGCAGACGTATAGTACGGAGAATTTACAAAAAGTGTCCGATGTATCCGGTACGGTACGCCTTTCTCTGGCCGGTTGGCAGCTGGAGAATGGTATCGATCCGGTGACCGGACAGGAGACGACCGGATTTAACCAGTATATCGATGATACATTCAAAAAAATGTATCCGAATATCAAACTGGAGATCACCCAGGTGCCGTGGGAGAATGCCCAGGCCAAGCAGCGCGCCCAGCTGATGTCGAGTGATGTGGATGTTATCTATACTGGCGGTGCTTTTGCTGCCCAGTATTATAATGAAGGATTGCTGCGTGACCTGGATGATCTGATCGACAAGGACAAGACGTTTGATCCGAGCATCTATCTGGAAGGAATCTGGAACAGCTCTTACAGCACACGTTCGCCAGATGGTAAGCATCAGTATGGTATTCCCGCTATTCTCGGCAAGCGCGTCACGATCTATGACAAGCAGATCTTCGCAGACTGGGGCGTAGAGCCATTATCCGAAGTCCCAACTCCCGAAGAGATTCTGGAAAAAGCCAAAAAAATGACCGGTACCGACCCGAAAACCGGCGAGCAGACGTATGGACTGTGGTTCTCTGGCAACTCGATCAACCAGTCTACCTTTGTTGCACTAAGCTATTATTTTGGTGAAAAAGGCGGCGAAGGAACGCTCGACAAACCGGGTGATATCAAATGGTCACTGGATACCCCTGGCATGGTCAAAGCACTGGAATGGATGGGCGAAGCGGCCAAGCTGGCACCACCGGCATTTGTAAATGGCAGCGGCGAAGAAAACTTTGGTCTGGAAAAGAACAATGTTGCTATGGTACTGGATAACAGCGGGACTACGATCATGAGTGAATTCCGTGCCAATGGAGACAAGGAACTGCTGGATCGTTATGTACCGGTCATGAATATCGGTAAAAACGGCACCGGCTGGGTAGCGGTAGATCCATTCATCATGGCCAAAAAAGCCCAGAACCCGGAAGCTTCCTGGGAAGTAATGAAGTTCCTGGCGAGCTATGACACCCAAAAATGGGCGTATCTGAACTTTGACTATACGCCTACACTAAAAAATGCAGACTTTATCGAAGAAAATAACGGCTACGTTAAAAATGCCATGAAGATGGCGGACATCACCAAGCCAACACTCATGGACGAAGCCAATCCATTCTACAACAGCGAAATTGTACCGGCGGTTAACGGTTATTTGAGCGAGTCGGCCAACGGCAAGTCACCAGATGCCAAAGCATTGCTGGAACGACTGCAGTCACGGGCTGAGGATTGGTCGGCTAATCAGAAGTGATGCAAGCGGAAGATAACGGTTTGTCAAGATGCATATTCCACAGTAAATGATCGAATGGTGTTACTGTATCTCTATAGTAGACTTTGAATAAGCGCTCTGGACTGGGCATGTATTTGTGGAATTCTGTTGTGAGATCATGCATTCCAGAAAGGAATAAGGGCACGTCCTCGGGTGGAGCCCGGGAATCTATGGATAAGGAGAAGCTGTAGATTCCCGCGCTCCAAAGTCGTCCTTTGCCCTTATTTCCTTTCTTCCATTACGAGGGAAGATATACTATGTATCCTTCTAGAATGAGAACAGTACAGCTTGAGTCATCTGATTTGTTATATGAAGTTTATTAAGGGATAGCTGCTATCGCAGTCTGTCCCTTTTTTTCGGTTGCTTATTTATGGAGAACCGCTTATTGATTATACGGCTTTCTGGGTAAGTACATATTTGATTTGGGATGAAGGGATGGGTTGGTATAGTGCTTTAGCGATATCGCATGCTCTATCACTGCATATATAAAATAAATTTAAAGATTTTATATTCAACCTACTACTCTCCGGTAGACTTGTTCCGTAAGCCCGTAAGCCCGTAAGCCCGTAAGCCCGTAAGCCCGTAAGCCCGTAAGCCCGTAAGCCCGTAAGCCCGTAAGCCCGTAAGCCTTTGCCCTGCCACTCTGTTCAGCCAACAGTTACTCACTGCACAGAGCGCAGGCAAGGGAATAGAGCTAAGGACGACCTTTAAGCCTGGAGATCCTCATTTCCTCTCCCATATAAAACGATCTCCAGGCTTAACCGGAGGACGTGCTCTATCCTTTGCCGGAGCGGAATAACATAAAACCCACCATGCTTAACAATAACACCAACAAATACAATAAAGCTGCTACATGAAACAACCTTGCGCCCGCCACTGGACTGCTACATTCTGCAGATTCATGCTGATTTTGTGGATTCAGGCTAATTATTATAAAATACGCTATAGTACGATCAAGAGAAACAAAAAGCCTGAATCCATTACCGCTCATATACCACCTTTTAGGCAGAAAGGAATTACTCTCATGAATGGACAGACACGCGCCAATATCAAGGCAGGACTGGAAGTAGATATCGTACTCAAGCAGGATCAGCGTACCGGCAAGCTGACCCGTGGTGTGGTTAAGGATATCCTGACCAATTCTCCCAACCATCCGCATGGAATCAAGGTTCGACTGACTTCGGGTCAGGTCGGACGGGTAAAGAATATTATTACGCCTTCTTGAACATCGAGAATAGATACAGCTGGAAATGCGACTGAAGCATTTTCCAATAGAAGTTGGTTATGTGTCAGCGCACAATAGGCAGTAGTGAAAAGGACTATACATGGAATCAAGCACAAGAGAGGAGTACACATAATGAAACAGAACAAACTGGGAGGTACCGATCTGGTGGTCGGCGAAATTGGACTGGGCTGCATGTCGCTCGGCACCGAAGAGAGCAAGGCCATCAATCTGCTGCACGAAGCGCTTGATATGGGCGTGACGCTGCTCGATACGGCAGACCTGTATGATGAAGGACGCAACGAAGAAATCGTCGGCAAAGCGATCAAAGGTCGCCGTAGTGACGTCGTACTCGCTACCAAGGTCGGTAACCGACGTATTCCGGGCCAGGACGGCTGGGTATGGGATGCATCCAAGGAATATATTCTGGAGGCAGTCAAGGATAGTCTGCGCCGATTGCAAACTGATTATATCGATCTGTATCAGCTGCATGGCGGTACGATGGATGATAACATTGATGAAGCTATCGAAGCCTTTGAACAGCTGAAAAATGAAGGCTTGATCCGCCAGTATGGCATTTCCTCGATTCGTCCCAATGTAATCCGCGAATATGTGAAGCGCTCGCATCTGGTTAGCGTGATGAGTCAGTACAGCATTCTGGATCGTCGTCCGGAAGAAGAAGTGCTGCCCCTGCTGGCCGAGAATGGAGTGAGTGCTATTGTTCGCGGGCCGGTTGCCAGCGGAGCACTCGCTGACGGACGTGAAGATAAAGCACAAAAAGGGTACCTTGGTATCGATGGAGCCGAGATTATGGATCTGCGACGTCAGCTGGAACCGCTATGCGGATCGGAGCGCAGCATGAGTCAACTGGCAATTCGTTATGCGCTGTCTCATCCGGCTGTCGGCACTGTGATTCCGGGAGCGAGTTCCTCGGAGCAGCTGCGTCATAATGTAGCAGCTGCTTCGTCTCCAGCATTGACCGAGGATGAAGTACGACTGATCCGTTCAATCCGTCCGGCCAACCAGTATACCCAACATCGTTAAGCAATAGCAAACCGCAAAAAGAGCATCTCGTCTTTTAGATGAAATGCTCTTTTTTTGCCGTTTATATCGAATATGTACATAATGCAATAAATAATTGTTCATATACCCGGTTTTTTTGGTTAATAAGAGGGCAGGTTAGCTTGTTACATAAGGAGGCGAAGATGATGTGGGGTGCATTAATGTGGGGAGCTATCGCTGGCTCGGCGGTATTGCTCGGAGCGCTGGTAGCGATGTATTTCAAAATTCCCAAAAAAATTATTGGCTGGATTATGGCATTTGGTACCGGTACACTGATCGGAGCAGCTTCGTTTGAACTATTGGAAGATGCGATCGAGGATGGTGGGCTGGTCGCTACAGCGATCGGTTTTCTGGTCGGAGCGGTTGTCTATACCGTGTTCGATCTGCTGATCTCTTCCCGAGGCGGAGCGAACCGCAAACGCTCGTATTATAGCCGTGCGGAAGAGGGAGACGATCAGGATAGCGGTAAAAGCGGACAGAACGCTTCGTCAGATGGTAAAAAAGGCAAGTCCAAAGGCGGCAGCGGTCTGGGTATTTTCGCAGGTACGGTAATGGATGCTATTCCCGAGTCTATCATGATCGGAGCCAGTCTGCTGACCGGTCAGGGTGTCAGTGCTGTGCTGGTCGTGTCTATCTTCGTGAGTAATATTCCAGAAGGATTGTCCAGTACCGTAGGGATGCAGCAGAGTAATTATTCCCGCAGCAAAATCTGGGGCATGTGGATCGCCGTACTGATCGTATCCTCACTCGCTTCCATGCTGGGCTATCTGTTCCTGGAAATGCTGCCGAACGAGATCAAAGCAGGGATCGGCGCTTTTGCCGGCGGCGGGATCATCGCCATGCTATGCTCAACAATGGCACCGGAAGCCTATGAAGAAGGCGGCCCGATGGTCGGTCTGATTGCTTCATTGGGGCTGCTGGCTGCGCTGATATTGAGTATTTAATATTTGATTGTAGGGTAGAAAGTAAAATGATCACAGTAAATACATCAGCTGATTTTCCGATTGAGGAATCGGCTGATGTATTTTTGATGAAATCTATTTTTATCATATAATAGATGCACATTAAAAAATTGGCTGATTTCATATACTATATTATGAAAATATAAAGATGTATGAGCGGGAGTACTGTGAATAATACTCGCTGCGGTTAAAGGGCAATCATTTGACAGGAACGAGAGTGCCAGATGGAGAAAATATCTATACAACAATTAATGAAGTTATACTTAGATACCATGGACAAGTGTGGAGTTTATCTGCTAAATGAAAGTGATCAGGTGATCGCACATCATATTTTTGAGGAATTTGATACAGGGGTGATTTCATTCTTGCATATAAATAGTCTACAAGCACTTTACGATGCAGGCTGGATCACAAACGAAGTAGTATGTAAAAGTTCTGCTTTAAGAACATTAGTTATGGAGTTACAGCAAGGCAAAGAGTGGAATATTTATGCAGTCAGACATTCACCCAGCTGGAGAAAAGTGCTTGAATTAGCGGATGAAATCAAGAAAGATAATACTTGGGATACATTCATCTAAGTTGTCCTTTATTTATTAAATTAAAAAGCAGAAGAAGGAGAGTCGTCATGAAAGGAACACTGTTTACCGAAAGACATGCCGGTCGTGAATTGTTGATTTACTTGCCTCCTTCTTATGATCAGGCGGCCTATCCGCTGCCGGTGGTCTATGTGCAGGATAGCGGGGATCTGTATGATCCCGTGCTGAATGCCAATTTGTATCATCTGGAGCTGCGGTTTGCAGCCGGAACTTTGCCTGAATGTATACTGGTCGGCATTATGCCGCATGACCGGATTCATGAATATACGCCATGGTCGGCCCAGAAGCTGCTGCCAGGACGAAGATATGATGATTTTGGTGGTAGAGCCAGCCAGTATCTGTATATGATCGTGCATGAACTCAAGCCGTGGATTGATCGCAATTTCTATACCGATCCGCGTCCGGAAAGTACCGGGATCGTCGGCAAGTCGCTCGGCGGTCTGGTTGCTCTGTTCGCTGCTTATGTCTATCCCGAGGTGTTCGGCCGGATTGGGGCGATGTCGGCATCTCTCTGGTATGAAGGCTTCGTGGAATTTATGGAGGAGAGACAGCTGAACCCCAACCTGCGTATCTACATGGATATCGGCTCCCTGGAAGGCACCACCAAAACGAATCGTCAGCGGCTGATGCAATCGCTAACCGATGAAGCGGCAGCTATTCTGGCTCGCAGTGAACTGCCTGCGGAGCAGCGGCAGTTTGTACGAATCGAGGGAGAAGATCATAATGAAGAAGCTTTTCATCGCCGTTTTCCGGAAATGATGGAATGGCTATATGCTCGTCACAGCATTCGACTGCTGCAATAGGCATCTTGCCAAATTTAACTAAAAAGCAGATAATAAGGACAGAGAATTCTTTAAATTAAGATAGCTTGACGGATGACAGCAATAACAGGCTGCTAATCCGACAGTAAAATAAATCGATTTGGAAGGAGCGATTCTCTAATGGAAAGAATAGAATCCGCAGAGCAGTACCAGCAATTGATTGGTGAACAGGAATATACCGTTATCAAGTTTGATACCAACTGGTGCCCGGACTGCAGAACACTGGACCGCTTTATGGGCGGTATTATCGAACAGAACACAGATAAGCGCTTCTATGCGATGGATGCAGAGAAATTCCAGGATCTGGCGGAGCAAAATGAAGTCAGAGGCATTCCAAGTCTGCTCGTTTTCCGTAACGGAGAAAAGATTGCCCATCTGCACAGCAAATTTGCCAAAACGCCAGCTCAGGTATCGGAATACCTGGCAGAGGTCAAATAAGTACCCGTACAACAGCGAAAAACCCGGTACAGGATGATCATCCTACCGGGTTTTTTGTGGTAATGTATATGTTAACCAGATGAAGAAGGGTTAAAATGCAAAATAACATCATTACATTATTATCTTTGTTTCGCAACCAGCTCTTTACGTTTTAGAATCAGATGTTCTACACTGCGCAGATGCAGCAGCAGCTCATCCGCGTCTTCGTCATTGAGTTCACGGATATTGTCGACCAGCTTGCTGGCCATGATACTAAATATTTTATCGAGAGCTCTGCCGCCCTTACGGGTAATAGAGATGCTCACATAACGGCGATCCTGATCGGAGCGGGTACGTTCAATCAATTCTTCCTGTTCCAGCTTATCACAAATTTGTGTAACTGCACTTGTCGTCAGACCGGTAGCCTTGACGATATCGGTTCCATATTGACTGCCATTGTTCAGTAGAAAATGAAGAATAAAGATCTCGGTCGTATTGGACTTTAGCTGACGCATCAATGTAGGCAATTCCATAATCCGCGGCATGCGGTCCACAAGCAATAAATAACTCTTAAGCAGTTCACCAGACGTTTCCAATTGTTAAATCCTCCTCAATAATATAGGTAAAACTGTTAGTTAATTATCGGTATAATGAAAAGTGTGAAAAATGATTAACTATCAGAATTCCATTATGTACCATCCGATTGTAAAAAATAGAAATTGCAAAAATTCAAATAAGAAATCAAACTTTCTTAAAACTTCCTTAACAATATAGTAATTTGTTACCAGTATTACGTCAATGCAAATTCGACAGATTGAGACAAAAAACCGCTGTCATTGACGTAAATTTGAACTTTTTTTATAATTAAATATAAATATCGCCGATTTAGCTATCATTTTTTAAAATATTGAACTATGCATAGTCTGCCAGTCTGATTGGCAGGCGAATTATATCAATTAAAAGGTGGCCCAATTCTATTGAACGATTCATCACTTCCCTTTGTAACCATGGACGAAATTGTACGTGAGGGGGATCCGATTCTGCGCGAGGTGACAGAACCGGTGACTCTTCCTTTATCCGAAGAAGAGCGTACAAAAGTCAATCGCATGATGGAGTTCCTCAAAAAATCCCAGGACGAAAAAGCGGCTGAGCAATATGGACTGCGAGCGGGTATAGGTCTTTCTGCCAATCAGATTGGCTGGAACAAACGCGTCTTTGTTGTGTATTTTACCGATGATCAGGATCGTCAGCTGGAGTACGTCTTCTGCAATCCCAAGCTGGTCAGTCATTCGGCTGCAATGATCTATCTGGAGAGTGGTGAAGGGTGTCTGTCTGTAGATCGTCCGGTGGACGGTTATGTACCAAGATATGAGAAAGTTACGGTGCAGGCATATACGCCGGAGGGGCAACTCTTCAAGCTCAAGCTAAAAGGCTTTGCTGCAATCGTATTCCAGCACGAGTATGATCATCTGAATGGTGTGATGTTCTATGATCATATTAATAAGAAGGACCCGTTCCGTCTGCCCGATGCTGAATATATACGTCCGCTGTAATCTTTATAGTATATCGGACAATTCTCTGTTTTCGTGAATTATTTTCTCGAAAAAGTTCATACTTTTTTAAAACTTTGGAAATGGGACAGATTCATATCCAGGTAAATCCGGACTGTATCCTGTTATCTGTACTGAGGATTCAGTCATGGTTCGCAAGCATGAAGTCCAATTCTGCCTGAATGGTGCAGATCCTACCAATCAGAGAGGCCGTCGATGAAAGACGGTCTTTTTTGTCGGGTTGTGATATGATACATTATATTTCTCGTTCATTGTAAGCGTTTTAATATTCGGTTCGTATAACAATTCGGAATATGGCAATCGGCAGATAACGATCTATCCTGATCAGGCGGAGCGATGAGAAGATATGAAAAAAGTACGTGGAACAATGCTGCAGCTGCTCATTGAGCGCATCAATAATATCAAGATCAAGAACAAGCTTATTTTTGCGTATATTTTTGTCGTGGTGCTGCCGGTATTGTGTATTGGCGGCCTGGTCGTGGATTATCTGCGGCAGGAGGCACTGAACAATGCGATCGAACAAACAACTAACAACGTAGAGCGCATCAAAAATCAAATGACCACAATGCTGCGCATTCCTATTAACATCTCCAATGAATTGCTATTCGATAACCGGCTCAGCCAGGTGGTCAATACACGTTATGAACGGGTGTATGATCTGGTGGAAGCCTACCACAATTATCAGGAATTTGATGAATATCTGCGCCTGTACTCCGAAATATCAGCGATACGCTTTTACACCAGCAATGATACGATCCAGAACAACCTGGAATTTATGAAAATCAACTCGGATATCCGCAGCAGCGAATGGTATCAGACAGCGATCAACAGCCGCAAGATTAACTGGTTCTATCGCAGTGATGACCAGATCAGCCCGATCAAAAAACTCAGCTTGGTGCGCGATATCAAATTCAGCGATTATACAACCAGCGGCGTGCTGGTGATCGAATTGAGTCAAGCGTATCTGAATTCATTGATCAGTGCAGAGCCATTTGAGACGATGATCCTGGACCAGGACGGCAATATCGTGGCCGCCAAGGATACGGCTCTGATCGGTAAGCGTCTGGATGATCCCGTGATTGATATTGATATCGACCCTGCCGGCAAAGGTACCTATGAACGGGAAGTTAACGGTCAGCAGTCCAATATTGTAGTCGATGAACTGATACCGGAGAGCAGTGCCAATGGACTCCGGATTGTCTCGGTTTTCTCCAATAATACGATTGTACGGGATTCCAATATGATCATTCTGATCGGGACCGGTGTGCTGCTGCTGATTCTGCTCAGTGGACTATTGTTCCTGCGGCTGATTTCGCTGCTGATCACCCGGCGTCTGTCCGGACTCAGCCGTCAGATGAACAAAGTGGGTACCGGCGATCTGAGCGCGATTTCGCGCATTTCCGGCATGGACGAGATTGGACAGCTATCCCGCAAGTTCAATGATATGATCGCCAGCATCCGTCAGCTGATGGATCAGGTCTATGAGACTAATGAACGCAATACCCGACTGGAGATCAGCCAGCGGGAGATTAATTTCAAAATGCTGGCGAGTCAGATCAATCCACACTTTCTATTCAATGCGCTGGAGTCTATCCGCATGAAAGCCTACATGAATGGTGAAAAAGAGATCGCTTATATTGTTCGGCTGCTGGGCAAGCTGATCCGCAATAATCTGGAGATCGGCAACAAGCAGACAACCATAGAAGGAGAAATGGAGCTGATCCGTTCGTATCTGGAAATCCAGAAGTTCCGCTTTGGCGAGCGGCTGAATTATGAGCTGCTGCTCGATCCCCAGACATGCCGCACACCGATTCCGCCGCTGATTATTCAGCCGCTGGTCGAGAATGCTATTATCCACGGCATGGAGAGCAAGGAAGGAGGCGGTCTGATCATTATCCGTACCCTGCAGATTGATCATGAGGTGATGATTGATGTGATCGATAATGGTACAGGGATGAGCGAGAGCAGACTGGAGCAGGTACGGAAGTCGCTACATAGCGAAGCGGAAGGAGAACGTATCGGTCTGCGCAATGTGCATCAGCGTCTGACTCTTTCCTATGGCAGCGCCTATGGTCTGCATATCTCCAGTACGCCGCATGTCGGCACACAGATTTCTTTTAAAATTCCGGCAGGATAAAGAGACAGCAGCACATATCATGCAGCAGACGGACGTTATACCATTCTGGACAGGGGGAGGTACATTATGTTTAAAGTAATGATTGTGGATGATGAGCCGGCAATACGGGAAGGGCTGAAAACGATAGTAGACTGGGATGCGATCGGTTTTGAGGTTGCCGAGACAGCGGCCAACGGACGCGAAGCATTGCAAAAATATGAGCGCATCCGTCCTGATCTGATGATTATGGATATCCGTATGCCTGGTATGAGCGGACTGGAAGTCATCGAACAGCTGCGCGAGAATAAGCTGCGCCAGGCCCATGTACTGATCCTGAGCGGATACGCGGATTTTGAATATGCTCGCAGAGCACTGGGTTACGGGGTTGATGGATATTTGCTGAAGCCGGTGGATGAGCAGGAGATGGAAGAAGAGCTGCGACGGGTATACCGTACACTGGAGCAGGAGCGCCGGGTGAATGTGCATCGGTCCGAGCCGGTACCGGTTCATGAAGTGGTGGAACAGATGCTGCTGAGCAGCTCCGGTAAAGAGCAGCTCAAAGCAGAAAACCTGCTGCAGCTGGACTGGAATTGGTATCAGATTATTCTGGTAGAGCTGCGTGAAGGACGGGGCAAGCCTTCCGAAGGATTGGCACGTTCGTTCCGTCAATTGTCGGACGGATGGACAGCGGATGCCAAAACGGTCGTTTTCCGGGCAGGCAGCTATCTGGGAATACTGACGGGGCGCGAAGTCACTACCGACAGTTTGCAGCAGCTGCGGGAACAATTGATTGCACTGGAGCCGGAAGGCTGTCAGGTATATCTGGCTGCCGGGGAAGCGGTAAAAGACAAAAGTCTGATTCATGACAGTTACGAGCAGGCTGAGTCACTGATGGCACAGCGCTTCTGGGCAGGAGAATCGGGTATTCTGGCAGCCGAACCTGCAAGAGCAGATGGCGAAGGTACGGTACCATTGGCTGGAGAATGGGCGGATCGTCTCTATTATGCTGTCGATATCCGTAGTACCGATGCAGTAGGACGTGTGCTGGAGGAGCTGATTACTGCCTGTCGCAGTGCGATGCTGTCCGAGCATGATACGAAGAGTCTTTGTTCACATGTGCTATCGCTCGCACTTAGCCGTCTGCCGGGCAGTATCGCCGGTTCGGGTCCGGCTGTGCAAAAGTGCCTGTCTCTGATCCCGGAGCTATACGCCCTGTCGACAGCCGGCCAGATTATCCGTCTGGTGCTGCAACATATTGGTGAATTGCTGCAATCGATGGATGGTGGCAGTCATGAGTCGGTGATGAAACAGATGACCGATTTTATTCGTCGTCATTACAGCGATAATCTGAAGCTGGAGATGCTGGCGGAGATTTTCAACTATAACAGTGCATATCTGGGCAAAATGTTTAAAACCTATACCGGCGAATCCTTTAATCATTTTCTTGATCAGGTTCGACTGGATAATGCCAAGGAAATGCTGGCGCAGGGGATGAAGGTGCATAAGGTAGCCGCTCAGGTCGGTTATGCCAATGTAGATTATTTCCACAGCAAATTCAAAAAATATACAGGCATCTCGCCTTCTGCTTATCGTGAGCAGATGGGAGACAGTTAAAGCAGAAGCATACGGCTTCTGCTTTTTTTATTGTGCTGTAACATTCGATAGAATACATTACTCTATTTCAACAGAAACCAAATAGACTACAAAACGAATGATGAAAAAGAAAACACAAGGAGATTGGGTGGTCCTGTAAAACCTTGATTTTCAGTGAAAAAGGTGAGCGAATTTCCGATGACTAATTTTTATATGAATTTATGTGCAATTTGTAAGGTATTAACAGTAAGCGCTTTCTTTTATAATCGAGAGGTATCCCACACAGACACGGTATCAAGTTATCAAGGTCGATCAGGATCGATTATAGGAAGGCGGATGAGTTATGGAATCAACCACCAAGCAGGCCTCTTCCCGTAAAAGGGATCAGGCAGCCAGTCTGAATTCCCGTAAAACTGGGGGATTCTGGAAGCTATTCAAACAGCAGCGTTATTTGTATCTCATGTCGTTGCCTTTTGTAATCTGGGCGTTCATCTTCAGCTATGTACCTCTGTGGGGCTGGCTGATGGCATTTCAGGAATACAAGCCGGCCCGTTCGTTTTTTGCTCAGAAATGGGTAGGGTTTGACCAGTTTATTACCCTGTTCCAGGATCAGCAGTTTTACCTGGCACTGCGTAATACACTGGCAATGAGCTTCCTCGGTCTGATTTTTGGATTTATTTTCCCGGTCATTTTTGCCATTCTGCTCAATGAAGTTCGGGGCATGATCTTCAAAAGAACCGTACAGACCGTCTCCTATCTGCCTCACTTTGTATCATGGGTCGTTGTAGCCGGTATCGTAACCAAAGCACTCTCCACAGACGGCGGTATTATTAACGAACTGCTTGTCTCGCTTCATATTATAGACCAGCCGATTCAGTTTATGGCTCAGGGCCAATGGTTCTGGGGAATTGTAACCGCTTCCGATGTATGGAAGGAAATGGGCTGGAGCACGATTATCTATCTGGCTGCCATCACGGGTATTGACCAGGAACAGTACGAAGCTTCCCGCGTGGATGGAGCGGGTCGATTCCGTCAGATGTGGCATATCACGCTGCCGGGGATGCGAACCACTATCATCGTACTGTTGATTATGTCGATCGGTCATCTGGTGAGTATCGGTTTTGAAAAGCAGTTCCTGCTCGGTAATAACCTCGTAACGGATTATTCACAGGTACTGGATCTGTACGCACTGAAATACGGTCTGGAAATGAACCGCTATTCCTACGGTACAGCGATCAGCATATTCAACTCGGTTATCAGTATTATCCTGCTGTTCACAGCGAACGGAATATTCAAAAGAACCACCAAAGAAAGTATCATGTAACGCTGGAAAAGCAAGGAAGATACATCCGCATGCTGAAGTCCTATGCATAATCTGAAGGGAGAGAATAACAATGGCTGCAAATAAAGCTTTTAACGCTACCCGGGGCGACAAGATATTCGATGTATGCAATACGATTATTATGTGTCTTGTACTGATCGTCACCCTGTACCCGTTCCTGAACGTGCTAGCGATATCCCTGAACGAGTCGTCCGATACGGTAAAAGGCGGCATTCACCTGATTCCACGGGCATTTACCCTGGAAAATTACTCGGTCATCTTCCAGTACCAGGGGTTGCTGCAGGGAGCGCAGATCTCGATTCTGCGGACTATCGTAGGTACGATCTTCGGTCTGATCAGTGCCTCGATGCTGGCTTTTACACTGAGCCGGGTTGACTTTCAGGCTCGCAAATTTATCTCTACGTTCCTCGCGCTGACCATGTATGTAACAGCAGGTTTGGTACCTACGTTCCTGCTGATCCGGGATCTGGGCATGATCAACTCGTTCTGGGTATACGTGCTGCCGGGTGTTGTAAGCGCATTTAACGTATTTATTATCCGTTCCTTTATCGATGGCCTGCCGTATGCACTGCAGGAATCGGCCAAGCTGGACGGTGCCAATGACTTTACCATTTATCTCAAAGTGATCCTGCCGCTGTGTAAGCCGGTACTCGCTACGATCGCACTGTTCCTCGCAGTTGGACAGTGGAACTCCTGGTTTGATACGTACTTGTACAACGCAAGTGCACCGGAGTGGACCACCCTGCAGTATGAGCTGATGAAAGTTCTGCAGCAGAGTACCCAGCAGAGCGGAGCAGTCAATGCCAACGATATGGCCAAACAGATGGCCAGTATCTCTCCGGAATCAATCCGGATGGCGATTACGATCGTCGTTACCGTACCGATTTTGGTCGTGTATCCGTTCCTGCAAAAGTATTTTGTTAGCGGTATGACACTGGGTGCGGTCAAAGCATAATGTACCTGCTTTATACTTGAACGTAGGCTACAAAGCGGTATTTTGCCGCCTCAGCATAAACGGTCTGACTATTCTCCCGTGATATTCTGCCCGCCAATCTATGGCAATCGGTAGAGTGCACGGGAGAATGGGGCAAGCCGGAAGGTCCATGTTACATCCTATCTGTTTGATGCAGTATCCATTTCATAAAGGGGGCTATATGAATGCCTAGCAAATTATTCCGATATGCACTGGCTCCACTGGTCGTAATGTCGCTCGTTACCGCGACTGCCTGTGGTAGCTCGGATCCAACCGAGCAGGAGACTTCCGATCCGTCTACACCGATTACTATTTCCTTCTTTGGTTCCGATGCCAGTCCAACCTGGAACAATATGAAGGATGATGTAGGACAGGCGATCACCAAGGCAACCAATGTTACGATCAATGCCGAGTACGATGTCAGTGGTGGCGGCACACAGAAAATCGCCCTGATGACAGCATCCGGTGAATATCCGGACATGATTTTCCCGAAAGGTTCGATTACCAAGCTGGTAGAAGCCGGCGCGCTGATCGATCTGACCGATCTGATTGATAAATACGGCCCGAATATTAAAAAAGTATATGGCGACGATCTGTCCCGTCTGAAATACAGCAAAGAAGATCCATCCATCTACGTGATTCCGACCAACGCCGGTGTAGGTCAGACAACATTCGATGCTGGCGGCGGCTTTGAAGTACAAAACGCTGTTATGAAAGAACTGGGCTATCCGAAAATCAAAACCGTTAAAGATTTTGAGAACGTTCTCAAAGAATACAAAGAGAAACATCCAACGATCAACGGTCAGCCTACTATTCCATTGTCGCTGAATGCCGACGACTGGAAAATTATGATTACGGTTACAAACCCGGCGTTCAATGCTACAGGTGCACCGGATGACGGTGAATTCTACATCGATCCAAAAACCTATGAAGCGCAGCTGCACTACAAACGTCCGGAAGAAAAAGAATACTTCCGCTGGTTGAACCACATGTACAATGAAAAGCTGCTTGATCCCGAGACGTTTACCCAAAAGAGTGACCAGTATATGTCCAAAATCGCCAGCGGCCGCGTTCTTGGTCTGATCGATCAAGAGTGGGATTACCAGCAAGCCGAGAATTCCCTGAAAACATCCGGTATGGCAGAGCGCACCTATGGTCATTATCCGGTACAGCTGGATGAATCGACCAAAGACCGTTCGTTCCAGGATATCGGTGCACCGGTTGGATACGGTATCGGTATCACAACTTCCGCCAAAGATCCGATCCGTATCGTCAAGTTCATGGACTGGATGGCATCCGACGAAGCTCAGGTGCTGAACAACTGGGGCGTAGAAGGCAAGCAGTATGAAGTGAAAGACGGCAAACGCGTAGTCCCAGCTGCAGTGCAGGAACGCAAAGTCAATGACAATACCAACTTTACCAAAGAATCCGGTATCGGCATGTACAACTTCTCGGTACGTTACGGTGATGGTGTCAAAGATCCAGGTGGCAACTACTACACTACCAACTTCCCTGAGCAGATCATAGCCGGATACACCGAGCCGGAAAAAGAAACGCTCAAAGCATATGGTGCCAAAACATGGAAAGATCTGTTCCCGCAAAAAGAAGAGTTCCCGGTTAAACCATGGGGTGCAGCGTACAACCTGCCTGCTCCTGACGACCCGAACTACACAGTAAGCTTCCAGAAATCCCAGGATATCGTCCGCAAACGTATTCCGGAAGCGATCCTCGCGAGTCCGGATCAATTTGATAAAGTCTATGACCAGATGATTGCGGAAATCAGTACGGATGATATGAAGAAAATGGAAGCCGAATATACCCAGATGATCAAAGATACGGTTGAACTGTGGGGAGAAGCTCCAGCTGCCAAATAAGCAGCGATATGAAATAAAAATAGGTTCATACGAGTCGAGAGATTTGTCGGAACCGATCAGATTATTGCTCCTGTATACTGAATACAATGGGGACTCCGGTTGCTGGAGTCCCTTTTCCATGAAATACTGCGATAAGAAAAAGAAATGGTACAAAGGAGGAATCAATAACGATGTCCGGCAAATGGCTTAAACGTACGCTTGCACCCTTGGCTGTTCTTTCACTGGCAGCTGTAACAGCCTGTGGTGACAGCAGTGATCCGACTCAAATGGAAACTACCGACACGTCCCAGCCGATCTCGATCTCATTTTTTGGCTCTGATCCCAATGCAACCTGGAATAATATGCAAGATGATGTGGGCAAGGCGATCACCAAAGCAACCAATGTAACCATTAACGCAGAATACGATGTCAGCGGTGGAGGCACACAGAAGATTTCCCTGATGACGGCATCTGGCGAATACCCGGATATGATTTTCCCGAAAGGCTCGATTAACAAGCTGGTCGATGCCGGTGCGCTGATTGATCTGACCGATCTGATCGATCAATACGGTCCCAATATCAAAAAAGTATATGGCGACGATCTGTCCCGGCTACAGTACAGCAAGGAAGATCCATCCATCTACGTGATACCGACCAATGCCGGTGTAGGGCAGACTTCTTTTGATGCTGGGGGCGGCTTTGAAGTACAGAATGCTGTCATGAAGGAAATGGGCTATCCCAAAATCAAAACCGTCAAGGACTTTGAAAAGGTGCTGAAAGAGTACAAGGAAAAGCACCCGACGATTAATGGTCAGCCGACGATCCCGTTATCCCTTAATGCAGATGACTGGAAAATCATGATCACCGTTACCGATCCGGCAGTCAATGCTACAGGCGGTACACCCGATGGTGAATTCGATATCAATCCCAAAACGTATGAAGCACGGCTGCACTACAAACGACCAGAAGACAAGGAATATTTCCGCTGGTTGAATCATATGTATAATGAAAAGCTGCTTGATCCCGAGACCTTTACCCAGAAAAACGACCAGTACCTGTCCAAAATCGCCAGCGGACGCGTTCTGGGCCTGATCGATCAGGAATGGGATTACCAGCAGGCCGAGAATTCGCTGAAAACATCCGGCATGGCTGAACGCACCTATGGTCACTATCCGCTGCAGATGAGCGAATCCACCAAGGATCATTCTTTTCAGGATGCAGGTCCTCCGGTAGGCTACGGCATCGGGATTACCACTTCGGCCAAAGATCCGATCCGTATTATCAAGTTCCTCGATTGGATGGCATCCGATGAAGCGCAGGTGCTCAATAACTGGGGCATTGAAGGCAAGCATTATGAAATAAAAGACGGCAAGCGTTCTCTGCCGGCAGACATCCAGGAACGCCGGGTGAATGACAATACCAACTTTACCAGAGAATCCGGTATCGGCATGTATAACTTCTCGGTACGTTACGGGGATGGGGTCAAAGATCCAAGCGGCAATTATTACACGACCAATTACCCGGAGCAAATCGTAGCAGGCTATACACAGCCGGAAAAAGATACGCTCAAAGCATATGGCGCGACAACGTGGAAAGACCTGTTCCCCGCCAAGGAAGAGTTCCCGGTGAAGGAGTGGGGCGCAGCCTATAATCTGCCTGCTCCCAATGATCCAAGTTACACCGTAGCGTTCCAGAAGTCGCAGGATATTGTCCGCAAACGGATTCCGGAAGCAATCCTCTCCAGTCCGGATCAGTTCGACAGTATCTACGATCAGATGATTGCCGAGCTGAGTACCGATGATATGAAGCAGATGGAAGCGCAGTACAGCCAGATGATCAAAGATACGGTAGAGTTGTGGAGCCAGCCGGTCGCTGCAAAGTAAGCAAGCCGCCAGCCGATACACAAAGGGGGCTCCTGTAGAGGAGCTCCCTTTTTTATATTTTTATAATAGTAGAAATCAGTGGAACAGAAAGGTGTGTTGGCATGAATACATCGAAGCAGTATTCCCCGTGGTCATTGTGGTATAACCGTCCGGCGAGTGTATGGGAAGAAGCGCTCCCTATAGGCAATGGACGACTCGGAGGCATGGTATTCGGCGGAGCCTTTAACGACCGGATTCAATTAAATGAAGATACATTATGGTCCGGCAGGCCGCAGCAGGATATACCAGCCAGTGATCCAGGCGAGCTGAATACTGTGCGGCAGCTGATTCTGGATGGTCAACTGGACGAAGCGCAGGAACAAATCAATACACGGATGCTGGGCAAAGACGTGGAAGCCTATCAGCCATTGGGCGATCTGGAGATAGAGTACATCAGCCCGGAGGGAGAACTGTCTGACTATTATCGTGAACTGGATATCCGGGAAGCGATAGCACGTACATACTGGACGACGAATGGACAACCGATGCAGCGCGAAGTGCTGGTTAGCCGTCCGCATCAGGTAATGGCTTATCGAATGGGCAGCATGGACGGTACACCGTTCAGTGCGGTAATCAGGCTGCGCAGCATACAGCCGCATCAACTTTATCTGGAGTCGCAGGAATTGCGGATGCACGGATATGTATATCCGGATATGGAAAAGTATGAGGTAGAACCTGATGTAATACATTATCGAGAAGGTGTCGAGTTAGAGTGTGACCAGGCTGGTTTCGATGCAGCATATGCGGATGATGCTCCCGATTTGAAGCGTTATCGGGATGGGTACAAGTCCTATCCTTATCGGGAGGAGGAGCAGCAGGGTATTCATTTTCAGGTACATGCCCGTGTACAGCTCTCTGGAGGACAGTTGGAGATACGGGATGGGCAACTCTATGTAAAGGATACTGCCGAACTGATTGTGTTGCTGGCGGCGGTTACTGACTTTGACGGGTATGACCGGCAGCCTGGGAGTGTAGGGCGCCATTTGGATGAAGAATGTGCGGAGCGTCTGCAGGAAGCGGCAGCATACAGCTGGGCAGAACTGACAGCCGCTCATCAACAGGATCATCAGCAGTTGTTTGACCGGGTAGAGCTGGAGCTGTACTCTTCCCTAGCGGAACAGCATAGAGCCGAAGACAAGAGTACACGTCAGAGGGTTGAGCTGCCTACAGATGAACGGTTGGAACAGTACCGGCAGGGAAGTATAGATCCTCAGCTGGAAGCTCTGTATTTCCATTATGGACGTTATCTGCTGATTGCCTGCTCGCGTCCGGGAGATCAGGCTGCCAATCTGCAGGGAATCTGGAATCCGCATGTACAGCCGCCTTGGAACAGTGATTACACGACCAATATCAATGTACAAATGAATTATTGGCCTGCCGAAGTATGCGGTCTGGGCGAATGTCATCAGCCGCTATTCGATCTGATCGAGGAGCTGAGTCATACCGGTCGTCAGGTAGCACAGCAGCGGTATGGTGCCAGCGGCTGGACTGCACATCATAATACCGACCTGTGGAGATCGGCACTTCCGACAGGTGGCGACGCCAGCTGGGCATTTTGGCCGATGGGCGGAGTGTGGCTGTGTGCACATCTGTGGGAGCATTATGCTTTTACTGGAAATATGGAATTCCTGCGTGAGACCGGCTATCCGGTAATGCGGGAAGCGGCGAGATTTGCGCTGGACTGGCTGGTAGAGGACAGACAGGGTTACCTGATCACCGTACCATCCACTTCGCCGGAAAATAAATTCAAAACCTCTTCCGGCCAGCCATGCAGCACATCCGCGGCTTCCACTATGGATATGACACTGATCCGCGAATTGTTCATGCATTGTATCGAAGCATCTGCGCTGCTGGGAAGCGACGAGGAGCTGGCTGCTCAGCTGCAGGAAGCAGCAAACCGATTGTATCCTTTCCATATCGGACAGCATGGACAGCTGCAGGAATGGTATGAAGATTATGAAGAATATGAACCAGGTCATCGGCACGTATCCCATCTGTACGGACTGTATCCCGGACGGGAAATTAACCGCTATGAGACACCGGAGCTGGTAGAAGCCGCACGTATCTCGCTGGAACGACGGATTGCCCATGGAGGGGGTCATACCGGATGGAGCTGTGCCTGGCTGATCAATCTGTATTCCCGGTTGCTCGATGGAGAACAGGCGTATCATTTTGTGCATACACTGTTGGCACGCTCCACCTATCCGAATCTGTTCGATGCCCATCCTCCCTTCCAGATCGATGGCAACTTTGGCGGAACTGCCGGTATCGCCGAGATGCTGCTGCAAAGTCATCTGAATGAACTACATCTGCTGCCCGCCCTGCCAAAAACCTGGTCCAATGGCAAAGTAACCGGCCTGCGCGCCCGCGGCGGATACACCGTCGATCTGAACTGGCAAGAAGGCGAACTGGTATCTGCCATCATCGTATCGGATAACGATACCGTATGCAGCATACTCTCTCCAACAGCACTCATGCTGTCAGAGCATAGCCCTGTCTCAGCTACTCTAAAGGAGAAAGCCATATTTTCAACTCAAACCCAAATAACTCCAGCAAAATCGACTGTAGCCAAGCATTCCGATGAACACCGGCTGGAACTGCCCATGAAAGCAGGGCAACGCTATACACTGGAGGTACAAATATTATAATGACGTCAACGTCTATCAGCACAGTAATAACATCTGTTATCCCCTAACCTCATTAAATGTACAAACCTGCAAAACCAATAACTTACAAATTCATAGACCTGTACATCAACAAAGCGATTACAAAATTACTAAAGACTCTGCAACAAACCTGCAAAACGACCACCAAGCTCCAAGCACAGAACGCAGGAAAGGAAATAAGAGCAACAACCGACATTTAAGCCTGGAGATCTTCGTTCCCTTTTCCAAGTAAAAGATCTCCAGGCTTAACCGGAGGGCGTGCTCTTATACCTTTCCGAAGTGGATGATGCCTATAGCAGTCAGACAACGCACCCCGTAAAGTCCTTGAATTTCCGTACCATGAAACATAAGTTACATCCTTTTAGAAGCTTCATCGCTACACTATAATGTAAGCAAATGTAAGCGTATACCTGTTTTCGACTCCAGCAGCACAGTCGAAAACAGGATAAAGGAATATTCTACCCAACCACCATACAGGAGGCACAAAACATGACTATTTTCCAATTTCCCAAAGACTTTATGTGGGGTACAGCTACCGCAGCCTATCAGATCGAGGGCGCTTATCAGGAAGGCGGACGCGGCCTGTCGATCTGGGATACCTTTGCACATACACCGGGTAAAGTGTTTGATGGACATAACGGCAATATTGCCTGCGACAGCTATCATCGCTATGAAGAAGATATTCTGCTTATGAAAGAGCTGGGCATCCAGACTTACCGCTTCTCGGTAGCCTGGTCACGTATTATTCCGGATGGCGATGGAGAAGTGAATCAGGAAGGAATCGATTTCTATCATCGGCTCGTTGACTGTCTGCTGGATGCAGGCATTGTTCCTTTCTGTACACTGTACCACTGGGATCTGCCGCAGACGCTGCAGGATGATGGTGGCTGGGAGAATCGCCGTACAATAGATGCTTTTGTCAAATACGCAGAAGTAATGTTCCGTGAGTTCTCCGGTAAAATCAAATTCTGGCTTACCTTTAATGAGCCGTGGTGTATTGCTTTCCTGTCCAATCTGGAAGGCAAGCATGCGCCGGGCAACCAGGATCTGCAGATCGCGCTGAATGTAGGTCACCATCTGCTCGTCGCTCACGGCCACTCCGTAAAATTGTTCCGGGATATGCAGCTCGAAGGTCAGATCGGGATTGCACCGAATGTAGCCTGGGCGGTTCCGTACAGCAAAAGCCCGGAAGATCGCGCAGCCTGCGACCGTAACATCGAAGTCTATGCCGACTGGTTCCTCGATCCGATCTACAAATGCAGCTATCCGGATTCTCTGTATGAATGGTTCCTGCAGGCAGGTGCGCAGCCGCCGGTACAGGATGGAGATATGGAGATAATTGCCCAGCCGATTGATCTGCTCGGCATTAACTACTATCATCCATCGGTGAATCGTTATCATCCGGAAGCCGGCTATCTGCAGAGCGAAGAGGTAGATATGGGGCTGTTCAAGACCGATATCGGCTGGCCGATCGATGCAACCGGTCTGTATGATGTACTGCACTATTTGCAAAAATACGGTAATGTCGATATCTACATTACCGAGAATGGCGCCTGTGTAAATGACGGCCCCGTAGACGGAATGGTCAATGATACGCTGCGCACCCAGTATCTGCAGCAGCATATTGCGCAGGTACACCGTGCAATCAATGATGGTATTCAGCTCAAGGGTTATATGGCGTGGTCGCTGATGGATAACTTTGAATGGGCAGAAGGCTACAAGATGCGGTTTGGATTGATCCATGTCGATTTCCGTACGCTAGAGCGCACACCAAAAGAAAGCTACTATTGGTATCAGAATGTAGTTCGCAACAACTGGATGGAGACACGCTGATTGCATAAATATAGTTGTTAGTTCGGGTCGGTATTCAAAAAGCCGGCGTTTCGCAGATAGGTCTGTGCCTATAGCCGCGAAATGCCGGCTTTTCCGGTTCATTTGATGCCAAGTTACCAAATATTTTAAGGGAAAAGCAGGTAAAGCGAATCAAACCCATGCTTTTGTGGTAATAAGCTCTATATCATACTAACGTCATACAAACGCTACTATGAACAAACTAACCGGTAGACGGACCAGAATCACAATCATGAAAGGGGAGTGGAAGATATGGCTACTAACAGCAAAGGGCATTCCAATTCGCCCCGCAATCATTCACCAAGACATAATACTTACGCAATGAGCAGAGCGCTCACCATCGTATCATGGGTGGTATGTGCGGTAGGTGTCTTTTTGATCATTTTCAATCTTCAGCCGTTTAATGACAACAATATGGGATTGATGGGCGGAATTGGCTGTCTCGTAGCAGCAACGTTTATTTACTTTATTGGTAAATCCTTCGGTTCGATGCAGGCACGAAGCGACGAAGGCAAGGACGGAATCAAAGAAGACTAACTGTCCTGCTTACAATTAAATAGCAGCTCCTTTGAGAATTTGTTCTTGAAGGGGCTTTTTTACGGAGTAAATATATGTTAATCTTTAAATAATGTGAAAACATTCACTTCCGCTTGCTAATAAATTGACAGATTTGTTAACAAGCTAAAAAAAACCGAAATTTACACGTCCTATGGATACGCAAAAAGCACACTTAGTGTTAACATAGGAATGTGTGGTTTCAATATTATGAACGTCATAAGCGTTATGTGAGAAAGGGGATCAAGATGAGCAAAAAACCAGGTTCGCGCCTTATGAAATGGGTTGTTCTGATTGTGACCGTTCTGTCACTGGCCCTGACGGTTTGGGCGTTGTTTGCCGGTACAGGCAACTATTTCGTTCTTAACCCGAAAGGACCTATTGCAGAAGGACAGCGGGACTTAATCGTCATTTCTACGATTCTGACGGCAATCGTTATCGTGCCGACGACAATAATTGCTTTTATTATTGTATGGAGGTATCGTGACAAGCCAGGCAGAAAGGCCAAATACGATCCGGATTTCAGCCACAACAATTTGCTTGAAACCATCTGGTGGGGCATTCCGATCGTTGTTATCTTTATACTGGCTGTCGTAACTGTTCGTTACACGTATGCCCTGGAACCTTCCGTGGCTCTCAAGTCCGAGAAGAAACCAGTCACTATCCAGGTTGTTTCACTGGATTGGAAATGGGTGTTCTTTAACCCGGAAGAAAATATTGCCACTGTGAACTCCGTGACAATTCCGGAAGATACACCAATCCGTTTTGAACTGACAGCCGATGCGCCGATGAACTCTTTCTGGGTACCGCAGCTGGCCGGTCAGATTTACACGATGTCCGGTATGGCGATGACCCTGTACATGCAGGCCGATCATCCGGGAACCTATTTCGGTTCAGGAGCGAACTTTAGCGGTGAGCACTTTGCCGATATGAGATTTGATGTAAATGCTGTATCCGATGCCGATTATCGTGCATGGGTAGAGAAAATCAAATCCGAGTCCAAGCCAATGACAATGGAAACTTACCAATCACTGGCGATTCCAGGAACTGCTGAAAAGCAAAGCTTCTCCTCATTCCCGGATAATTTGTTCCAACAACTCGTAACCAAATACCTGCCTGGCGGTCTGGCTGATACCAGCAACCGTGCAACTCACACCACTCCTCAAACGGAAATCAATGAGAAGGAAAGTGAACAGGGGCAGAGCGATATGGGTACAGACACCAAATCCAACAATGAGCATGACGGACTGGGTACAGACACTCAGGAAGGCTCAAACAACTAGGTTTGATCAAGGTTCCGCTTGCAGATAGGCTGCCGATCGTGAGGCAGTGTACCGGTAAGCGGAGCGTATAAAGACAGTGAAAGGAGCTCCCCGATGCTCGAGAATATTAAACAGTTTGCATCAGAATTTTTTGTCACCGGTGACCCGCTGATTTACGGTGCAGACGTATCCATCGCATTGGTAACGATCGCGATCTTTGCGGGACTAACCTATTTCAAGAAATGGAAATGGTTATGGCGTAACTGGTTGACTACTGTCGATCACAAGAAAATCGGTATCATGTATATCCTCGCTGCGATCATCATGATGTTCCGTGGCGGTGTCGATGCTCTTATGATGCGGACACAGCTGGCGATTCCGAATTTCGAATTTTTGCATCCCGAGCACTATAACCAGGTATTTACTACGCACGGCGTAGTTATGATCCTCTTTATGGCGATGCCATTTATGTTCGGTTTGTTCAACGTCGTTGTACCTCTTCAGATTGGTGCACGTGACGTCGCATTCCCATTCCTGAACTCACTCAGCTTCTGGCTGTTCTTCCTGGGTGCGATGCTGTTTAACCTGTCGTTCGTAATCGGTGGTTCACCGGATGCGGGCTGGCTGAGTTATCCGCCGCTCTCGGAACTTCAATTTAATCCAGGGCCTGGACAGAACTTCTATATCTGGGGTATTCAGATCTCCGGTATCGGTTCCCTGGCAACAGGTATCAACTTCCTGGTAACTATCATCAAAATGCGTGCACCAGGCATGACAATGATGAAAATGCCGATGTTCACATGGTCGGTATTTGCAACTTGTGTAATCATTATTTTTGCATTCCCAATTTTGACTGTTACACTGGCACTGCTGTTCCTTGACCGTTTTGCAGGAGGGCACTTCTTCACGCTCGATGGCGGCGGTAATCCGATGATGTATATCAACTTGATCTGGATGTGGGGTCACCCTGAGGTATACATTGTTATTCTGCCGGCGTTCGGTATCTTCTCCGAAGTCGTCAGCGTATTCTCCCGTAAAAAGCTGTTTGGTTACACATCCATGGTATTTGCCATGATGATCATCGCTTTCGTATCATTCTTCACCTGGGCTCACCATTTCTTCACAATGGGTTCCGGTGCAGACGTCAACGCATTCTTTGCGATTTCGACGATGCTGATTGCGATTCCGACAGGGGTTAAAATCTTTAACTGGCTGTTTACGATGTATCGCGGACGAATTCGCTTCGATCTGCCGATGCTGTGGACGGTTGCTTTTATCCCGGCCTTTATCGTCGGTGGTATGACAGGGGTTCTGCTGGCGGTTGCGCCTGCTGACTTCCAGTATCACAACAGTTACTTCCTGATTGCCCACTTCCACCAGGTTCTGATCGGTGGTGTCGTATTTGGTTACTTCGCCGGTATGTACTACTGGTGGCCAAAAATGTTCGGCTTCAAGCTGAACGAGACATTGGGCAGATGGTCCTTCTGGTTCTGGAACATCGGTTTCTACGTATGTTTCATGCCGCAATACCTGCTTGGTCTGATGGGTATGACTCGTCGTGTAAGTACGTTTGACTGGGATACAGGCTGGGGACCACTGAACGTGGTATCTACAGTCGGTGCATACCTGATGGGTATCGCATTTATCTTCCAGGCAATCCAGATTGCCTACAGCTTCAAGTATCGCGAAAAAGATACAACAGGCGATATCTGGGATGCTCATACGCTGGAATGGACTATTCCTTCCCCGGCGCCAGAGTATAACTTTGCAATTACACCTGTAGTGGACAGCAGAGATCCGCTGTGGGTTGAGAAGCAGCGTCGTGCTGCCGGCAAGCTTCCGAAGAAAGATGCGAAGCCGAAATACGAACCAATTCACATGCCTAGTAACTCGGGTATACCGATTGTATTTTCTACTTTCTTCTTCATCGCTGGTTTCGGATTCACGTTCCACTGGGTATGGATGGCAGTCCTGGGTCTTGCAGGCGTCCTGGCATGTCTGGTTGCGCGTTCCATGAACGATGATGAAGGCTTCTACATCCCTGCTGAAGAAGTAGAAAAGACTGAGGCTTCATTAAGGGGGACACTTTAATGGCACAAGCCGTATCACAGAATGATCATGGTCATCACGATCATGGACATCATGATCCGCAAGAGCTAAAAATGCTTGGCTTCTGGATCTTCCTGATCACAGACGTTATTCTGTTCGGTACGCTGTTTGCTACGTATGTGGTGCTTCACCACAACACGGCAGGCGGACCGAGCGGTGCTGATATTTTCGAAATGCCGGGTGTTATTGCTGAGACATTCATCCTCTTGACCAGTAGTTTTACAAGTGGTCTGGCTGTTCTGGCAATGAACAAAGGTAAAGTAAAACAATTGATCGGTTGGCTCGTTGTAACATGGATTCTGGGTGCTGCCTTTATCTACCTGGAAGTAGATGAGTTTGCCAAACTGATCCATGAAGGCCATGGCTTCTCCGGAAGTGCATTCCTGAGCTCCTTCTTTACACTGGTAGGAACGCACGGACTTCACGTTTCTATGGGTCTGGGATGGATGCTGCTGTTGATTATCCAACTGTCCCGTCGTGGTATTAACGATGTAACACGCGGTAAAATCAACGTAATCAGCTTGTACTGGCACTTTTTGGACGCAGTATGGATCTTCCTGCTGTCGGTCGTATATCTGATGGGGGTGATGTAACATGGCGAATCATTCCAACCATTCACACGGACATGACGAAGCTCATGCACATGGCTCACTGAAGTCTTATATCATCGGCTTCATCCTGTCGATTATACTGACCATTATTCCACTGGTTGTCGTTATGAATCATATGATGGATCCGATTCCTACGATCTTTGTCATTATGATTACAGCGATTCTGCAGTTCGTTGTACAGCTGTTCTTCTTCATGCACGTACGCGAGCGTCAGGGTAACCAACCGCGCTGGAACGTTATGGCTCTGATCTTCGGTCTGGCTATCGTATTGGTAGTCGTATCCGGTTCGATCTGGATCATGACTTACAACGGCGTAGGTTACTAATTCGAGTGATCCTGTTTGATAGCTCAAGCAGTTATGGAACAGGTATAGAAATACAATAAAAGCTCTTCTGCAAGTTGGCTTTCCCTTTCGAGAGAAGGGAGGCTGATACCGCAGAAGAGCTTTTTTGTTATGTCTGGATGGTCTGGAATCCGAAGGGTGATCTATAAGAATAAATCATTTTCGAACAAGTAAGAGCAATTGACCCAATCTCGGCTTAATAAGCTATAAGTAGGATAAGCCTGGTACATTGTGATCGAGCTTGTTCAGGACAGAACACTGTTCATATAAGCAGGCTGATACTTATCCTGCAAGTACTTCTCGATCTCCTCACGGAGCTCCGGACGATTCAAAGCAAATTCCAGTGTAGCTTTAACATAACCAAGTGGATCGCCAATATCATAGCGGTTACCCTGAATCTCCAATGCGGCCAGATGTGGCAGACGGGAGATCGCATCGGTCAGCTGGATTTCGCCGCCTTTGCCTGGCGGAGTGTCTTCCAGAATATCGAAAATCTCCGGTGGCAGTACATAGCGACCGATTACTGCCAGATCGGAGGGAGCATCTTCCACATTCGGCTTCTCTACAATATCGCTGACCGGGATAATCGAATACGGTGTACTGGATACAGCAGAAGGTGCGACGATGCCGTATTTATTCGTATGCTCATACGGTACATGCTGTACCCCTACAATGGCTGTCGACGGATAGACATTCTGGTTAAGCAGCTGCTTGAGACCAGGCTCTTCATGCACGATCAGATCATCGCCCAGCAGCACGGCAAAAGGCTCATTACCGACAAATTGGCGTGCACAGAGAATCGCATGACCGAGGCCGAGCGGCTTTTTCTGGCGGATGTAATGGATATCTGCCATTTCGGAAATAAGGTTAACCTGCTCCAGCAGAGCAGTTTTGCCTTTGGAAGCCAGATCAAGCTCCAGTTCAATCGAATGGTCAAAATGATCTTCGATCGAGCGCTTGCCGCGTCCGGTTACGATTAATATGGATTCAATACCGCTGGCAACCGCTTCTTCGATAATGTACTGGATAGCCGGTTTGTCGACGATCGGAAGCATTTCTTTGGGTTGCGCCTTGGTTGCAGGCAGCAGGCGTGTACCCAGGCCAGCTGCAGGAATAATCGCTTTACGTACTTTCATAGATAAATGCCTCCTTGATGATTGTATTGTGCCAAATGGTCAGAAGTGTATAAAAAGGGACAGCGGAGAAGTTCTGTCGCTGTCCACTTGATGCTTAACGAAATACCCACAATTTGCTGAAGCCAAAATTAATGATAAGTCCCAGCAGTGTAACGGCTACTTTGGCGATCCAGACTGGAATCACTGCCGACATAAAGCTGATAGCGATAGTCGTGATTGCTGCGACGATACCATTTACCAGCAGGAAGCGCAGCAGCTCGCCTATATTCCAGCCCTTGCCCTGTTCAAACGTCCAGCGCCGGTTCCAGAAATAGCTGTTGGCCGTACCGGCAGCATAGCTGATCACCTGCGCAGGAGCGACACCGATCAGATGGTGCAGCAGCATAAAGACGATAAAATCTATGGCTGTATTGGAGACGCCTACTGCAGCAAATCGTACTGCCTGACTGGCAAACAGCTTAGAAACCAACATAGCGCTGTTCCTGGATCATAGGGCGTTGTTCACTGACAGGACGCTGCTGCTCCTGACTGAAATTCTTGGTCTCCTGTACCAGATATAATGGGCGCTGCTTGACCTCATCATAAATCCGGCCGATATATTCGCCGATTACCCCGAGGATGATCAGCATAATACCATTAAGGAACAGAATGCAGGCGATTACCGATGCCCAGCCGGGCGTTGTAGAGAAGTGCAGCAGCTTCTGCCCGACGACGAACAACAAATAAACAAAACTGAATACAGAGATAATACTACCGAGTATACTGGCCAGCCGCAGCGGCTTCAGGGAGAAAGCCACCAGGGCATCCGAAGCAAACTTGAGCATTTTTTTCAGAGGATATTTGGTCTCGCCGGCAAAGCGTTCTTCCCGTACGTAGGAGATAGAGGTCTGGCGGAATCCCACCCAGCTCACCAGACCACGTACAAAGCGGTTCGTTTCCTTGAGGCTTTTCATCGCTTCGCATACTTTGCGGTCGATCAGGCGGAAGTCACCGGTATCGAGCGGAATATCAATATCGCTCAGCTTGTTGAGTGTCCGGTAAAAGGCAGCCGCCGACCATTTTTTGAATCCGGTCTCGCCTTTGCGTTCGGCGCGTGTGGCGTAGACAACATCGTAGCCTTCTTTCCATTTCCCGATCATCTCCAGAATCAGCTCAGGCGGATCCTGCAGATCGGCATCAATCACGACAATAGCGTCGCCCTGTGCATGATCCATTCCTGCCGTAATCGCAATCTGATGACCAAAATTACGGGAAAATTCAATCAGCTTCACTGCCGGATCGCTGCTGCATAGCTGGCTAACCATCGAAGAGGTCTGGTCCCGGCTTCCATCATTAATAAAAATCAGTTCATAGCTTTCCCGTGTCTGTCTCATTACTTCGGTCAGGCGGCGATAGCATTCAAATACGACAGCTTCCTCGTTATACACCGGAACGACAATCGAGTATCGCATATTCTTTTCCTCCTTATCAATCACAAGCTGTATTTATCGTGTTGTAGCATCCCAAGCGTCTATTCCGTCAGTTGTTCTGTTGATCTATCTGTTTTTATCTGTTTTGTACACCGCCTGCCGGATTGCCGGAGTAGGCTATACCCGAATAAGGCAGAGCATTCATTTTGCAAGTACAGAAGCATGATCAACAAGACCAGTAGTTTATGTAAAAAATATAACAATGCAATATGAACAATAAATGAACGTTGCCTTAAAGACCGCTGAATATTACCGTAAAAGAAGATAAAAAAAGACGCTAACTCCTTTACTGGCAAGGGGTTTGGCGTCTTTTTTTAAAAATATTCCGCTTGAAATAATCAAGCCTATTTTTGCAAAAGGAAGGGTTGTTCCCTTCCCAATATGGCTAACAAAATCTCTGATATCCCAGGTTATACGCATCCATCAAGCAACAGCAGAGTACCAGCAGAAGAGCAATAGAAGAGCAATAGAAGAGCAATAGAAGAGCAATCGGTTTATACGGTTGTTCCCGCATCTCCCGGTAAATACACTCTCATGATTGTCCCCTGCTCCGGAGCGCTGTCCACCTCGATACGTCCGCCATGCAGACCAACGATTTTGTGGACGATCGACAAGCCGAGTCCATTGCCTCCTGTAGCCGAGTTACGGGATGTATCCGCTTTGTAAAAGCGTTCAAAAATATGCTGCCGATGCTCTTCGGTAATCCCGCAGCCGGTATCCTGCACCGACACCTGAATCCATTGCTCATCCTGGGTCAGTGTAATATAGATATTTCCATGATCCGGCGTGAACTTGATCGCGTTGGACAGCAGATTCATCCATACCTGACTGAGCAGATCCTCATCACCGGTAAACTGGATTTTGTCCAGATCGGCCGATAGATCAATCTGCTTGGCCATCCACATCGGAACGCAGGACACGACAGACATCCGTATCTGCTCATCCAGCCGGAACGGACGTGTATTTAGCTTGACCACATCCAAAGAGGCCAGTTTGAGCAGATTGCTGCTCAGCTTGGAGAGACGTTCGCTTTCCTGCTCGATAATCTGTAGATGCCGTACCTGTTCCTCGGTAGCGCTATCCCGCAAAGCACCTGCGAATCCGCGAATCGAGGTGAGCGGTGTCTGGATCTCGTGCGATACATTGGAGACGAATTCCTGACGCATCGCTTCGATCTTGGACAGCTGGCTGGTCATCTGGTTAAAATTATTACCCAGTTCTCCAATCTCATCCCTGCGCTTGAGATTAACGCGCACACTATAGTCTCCCTGGGCGACGAGACGGGTCGCTTCGGATAGCTTGTTGATCGGGCGGGCAATCAGTCTGGCGGCGAACAGGAACAACAGTACACCTGTGACCAGCATGACCGACAGTACCAGAATCATCCAGTTGTTGAACTGATTCACAAAGTGACCGGGAGAAGGACGCACAAAAAGTGCATAATGCTCGCCATTTCGTTCAAACGGTACGCCTACATATCGCGGTGTTTTATCCTCGGACGATTTAGTATTGAAAAAGAAATTCAGGCTCGGTACACCGGGAGCCTTGTTATCCTGCGAATTAGCCGGATGATACGTCTGACCCTTCAGCACCAGCTGTTGTACTTGCTCGGGAATTACCCATTGTCCTGCCGGATCATTATCCGGAGGTGGATTGCCATTACCGCCATTGCCCGATGCCGGAGCTGCCGAAGAAGAACGGTCAGCAGATAGCTGACTGTCATTTCCGGTAGCTGCTGGTAAAGAAGAACTTTCGGACTCATCCGATTGCTGCGCAGTACGGGAAGGCGAAGTGTTGCTGCTGTTCGTAGAGGAAGGAGAAGAAGACAATCCGGGAGGACCGCCGGGACCATCGCCGGTAGAGCGGTACTCCGAGCCATTTTCTCCGACAACAACGATCTGCAGCTGACCGCCCTGGCTGTCCAGATACTTCTGCATCATGGATTCCGGCAGAGAAGACTGGATATCCGCCATTGCTCGCGCATCTGTAAGAATCCGGTCTTCCACAAAGTTCACCTGTTGACGCTGGAATACCCAGTCAGATAGCAGCAGAGTAACTACGAAGCTGGCGACGATCACGAGGATAAAGGTCAGCACCAACTGGCTGTAGATATTTTTCAATCCATTTTCACCTCGATCCGGTATCCGATTCCCCGAATCGTCTGGATTACAAACCCATTCTCTTCGGAGAATCGGTCGCGCAGCCGCTTGATATGCACATCTACCGTACGCTCATCCCCGTCATAATCGTGACCCCAGATTTTCTCGATCAGCTGGTCCCGGGTAAAGATCTGTCCGGGGAATCCGGCGAGCGTGTAGATCAGCTCGAATTCCTTGGCAGGAAGGGATTGCAAAGTGCCGCCTATATCGGCTTCTTTGGTAGAAGCATCCAGTCTGACATTGCCGATCGTCAGCGATTCACCCGCAAAAATGCGGTACCGTCGCAGCAATGCTTTTACCCGCATGACCAATTCTTCCGGTACAAAGGGCTTGGCGAGATAATCATCGGTACCGAGCCGGAAGCCTTTGATTTTGTCTTCGGCTTCTCCTTTTGCGGTTACGAGCAAGATCGGCACATCTCCATAATAACGGCGGATATCCATACACAGCTCCCAGCCATCCATATGCGGCATCATTACATCCAGAATAATCAGGTCCCATTTACCGTCACTCAGCATGTCAAAAGCTTCCCGGCCATCCCGTGCCCGGTGCACAGTATACCCCTCACGGGTCAAATACATATAAATCAATTCCAGTATGGATGCATCATCATCAGCAATTAGAATACGTACCATCATTAACGCTCCTTTAAGTGGTCATCTCACTTTTTAAGTTGAACATACAATTATGCTGTTATAAGCAGAATCTATAGCTATATCGGCTTTTGCTCATATCTTTATCCATCGTATCACAGGAATATGTAGAATATATGAACAGCAGTCTGGAATAAAAAAGAAATAAAGTGAACAAACCTCTTTTCAAAACGAACAATATGAACTAAAATGAACTTATATAAACGTAAACAGTCACTAGGCTTATACGATAACCCATCTACCGAGAGGATGAATATTATGGAAAACCGTTATGTATCCCACCCGAATGATGTAAAAACATTTGATACTGCCCGTCTGCGCGAAGAGTTTCTGATTGAGAGCCTGTTTGCTACAGATGAACTTGTAACCGTTTACAGCCATGTGGATCGTTATATCGTCGGTTCAGCCGTTCCCGCTTCCCGCGAGATCAAGCTGGAAGTGAATCTCAAGGATATTGGTACCGACTTTTTCCTGGAGCGTCGCGAGATCGGTATTATCAATATCGGTGCAGCCGGAACGGTAACAGCCGATGGAGAAAAGTATGAAATTGGCGCTTTTGAATGTCTGTATGTATCGCTTGGAACCAAGGAAGTCAGCTTTGCGAGCGGTGGCAGCGAGCCGGCCAAATTCTACTTTGTGTCCACACCGGCACACAAAGCCTATCCAACGACCAAAGCAACCAAAGAAGACGCAACCCCAAGCCATCTGGGCGATATCAAAACATCCAATGAACGTACGATCTACAAATACATTCACCAGGGCGGTATCCAGAGCTGTCAGCTGGTCATGGGTATTACCGAACTGGCACCGGGCAATATGTGGAATACGATGCCTTCTCATACCCATAACCGTCGTTCAGAAGTATATCTGTACTTTAACCTGCCGGAAGATGCAGTGGTATTCCACTTTATGGGCGAACCGCAGGAGACCAAGCACCTCGTTATGCGTGACGGACAGGTTGCCATTTCGCCGAGCTGGTCGATTCACAGTGGAGTAGGTACGAGCAATTATACGTTCTGCTGGGCGATGGCCGGCGAGAATCAAACATTCGATGATATGGACGCAGTAGCCATGAAGGATTTAAAATAAACCCAAAAACCATTCCAGTGCACAGAAATGAACATATTGTATTTGTAATGAGCTCTGAACATGCGTCCAGTAGATGGTGCTGCACAGAATCATAACGAATACAATCGATACTGGAAGGGACGGGGGTCAGGATGAGCGCACTCAAACGGCATGAACGAATTATGGAAATATTGATCGCCAGCCAGGAGATTACGGTAGGCGAACTTAGCGATACACTCCATGTAACCGGCAAAACGATCCGTGAGGATCTGGCCAAACTGGAAGAAATGGGCCTGCTGGTCCGTGTACATGGAGGTGCTGTACTGGCTCAAAATGATCAGTATGGTATCCTGTCCGGGCAGGGCGTAAATACCAAGCATATGCCGGAAAAAGCGGAGATCGCCGAGCGGGCGCTGCATTATATTCAGCCCAATGATATTATCGCGCTGGACGGAGGCAGCACTACGCTGGAGATCGCCCGCAGACTGCCGGCAATCCCGCTAACGGTGGTAACGAATGATCTGTTTATTCTCAGTGAGCTGGCTAAAAGGGAGCAGATCCGCCTGGTTGTTCCCGGCGGCGAACGCAACCGCAATATGCTGGTCAGCAGCCAGGCGATTGAATATGTACGGGGGCTGAATATTCACAAAGCCTTTGTTTCTTCCACCGCGCTACATCCGGAATTTGGCTTATCGATCTATACCGGCGATCTGGTTCCTTTCAAAAAAGCGCTGGTCGAGACCGCCCAACATGTGTACGGCGTGATCGACCATCAGAAATTCGGACAGTTTGCACTCTGGACGTTTGCAGGTTGTCAGGAACTGGATCGTATTATTACAGACAGCGGATTATCCATAGAGCAGGCGGAGCAGTTCCGTCAGGCCGGTATCTCGCTGGATCAGGCAGATGCACTATCATGATTCCATCACTCAGTTGTTAACAAAGCTATTCCATTACAGGAGGATGAACAGGGATGAAAGCATTTGATTTGAGCGGCAAGGTAGCACTGGTAACCGGCGCGAGCGGAGGACTGGGACAGGGCATGGCTCTGGGACTTGCGGAAGCAGGCGCGGATATCGTCTGTGTCTCCTACTCTAGCAGCGACGATACAGTTAGAAAAGTCCGGGATCTGGGCAGAGAAGCGCATTCGATCGAAGCGGATTTGAGCCAGCATGATCGGCTGGAAGATGTAGTGAAGCAGGCTCTGGCCTTCAAGGGACATATTGATATTCTGGTCAACAATGCAGGGATTATCCGCCGTACACCGGCTGTCGATCATGCATGGAAAGACTTTGCCGATGTCATTGATATCAATCTGGAGACGGTATTCTATCTGTCCCAGCTCGTAGGTCGTCATATGATCGAGCGCGGCAGCGGCAAAATTATCAGTGTGGCTTCGATGCTGTCTTATCAGGGCGGAATTAATGTGCCGGGATATACTGCGAGCAAGCACGGGGTAGCCGGGATCACCAAGGCGCTCGCCAATGAATGGGCATCCAAAGGCATCCAGATCAACGCGATTGCTCCCGGCTATATGATGACGGATAATACCGCTCCAATCGTGGCTGATCAGGCACGGTTCGATGCGATTACCGAACGTATTCCGGCAGGACGCTGGGGTAAGGCAGAAGACATGCAGGGTCCGGTCGTCTTCCTGGCTTCCGAAGCTTCGGATTATCTGAATGGACATATTTTATGTGTAGACGGCGGATGGATGGCACGTTAACAGAGATTGCATTTCAGAATCGGAGGTGTCCTTTTGAGACAGGCAGTATTATCTCATCTATACGGCAAGCAGCCCGTCGCCGATCTGGCTGCCAGAGTCGCACAGGGTGGATTTACCGGTGTGCAGCTGGCTCTGGCCAAAGCGATCTCGGACGTGGATACATCAACCGGCAAATTAAGTCCGGGACTCGGTCATATGATCGCCGAGCAGTTTGAGCGGCAGGGGATACGTATTTCGGTGCTGGGCTGTTATATTGATCCGGTACATCCGGACCCGGCTATCCGGCGCCAGGAGATTAACCGGTTCAAGGAGCATCTGCGTTATGCCCGCGATTTTGGCTGCAGTATGGTAGCGACAGAGACCGGCTCTCTCACTACGTATCAGCAGGGTTATCCGGACAGCTATCAGGAAGTCGGCTGGAATACCCTGCGGGATACCGTATCCGAGCTCGCGGAAGAAGCGGAAAAATGGGGCGTACATATAGCGATCGAGCCCGTAGCGGTCCATACGCTGCATACCGCCGAGCTGATGGAGCGGCTGATCGAGGAAGTACCTTCGCCTACCGTCGGTATGCTGTTTGACCCCTGCAATATGATGAAGACCGAATTTGTAGCCGATCAGCAGGCTTTTCTGCGCGGTGTATTCGAGAAACTGGCCGACCGGATTATTCTGATCCATGCCAAGGATATCCGATTTACCGAGGATGGTATCAAGCAGGAATGCCTGGCAGGCACCGGTATACTGGATTACCCGTACTTTTTTGAATTGCTGCAGCAGTACAAGCCGCATATCGATATCTCACTGGAAGGCGTAACCAAAGAACAGCTACCGGAGGCTTCCCTCTATATGCGCCGCATCTGGCAGGAGACGCTGGACAAGCGTCAGGCATCGGTTACGGGATAAAAAGAAAAAGCTATAGGGATAACGGAGAAGCGAATAGTAGATAAAAGAGTACACGATATACTTGCTGCTAGTTGCCAGCATAGTCATATGGCTTTTCGGCTTCCTGTAAGGCACATCTGTCCCGTTCAGGAAAAGCCTGCTGCTGCAAACGCTGGATAGACGATTGAATAATTCATGTCCGTTTATGGGCGTGCCCCAGGGGTAATGATGAACATACTATTCCCCTGGGAGGAGACGACTATGACGCAATCACCACAGGATCATCGTAAAGTCGCATTGGTCACCGGAGCAGCGATCGGAATCGGAAGAGGAATTGCCAAAGTACTGGCCCAAAAAGGCTATCGACTCGCTCTAACCTATCATTCGGACGAAGAGGATATGGAGACTGTAGCCCAGGAGCTGGCCCATATTTACGGAGCAGATCCCTTTACCATTCAAAGCGATCTGACCCGGCAGGATGAAGTGGAATCGACCATTCGCCAGGCGGTAGAGCATTTTGGCCGACTGGATCTGCTGGTCAACAATTCCGGCGGAGGCACGATGAAGCCACTGATCGAGCTTGACAGAGAGCAGATGAACCAGATGATCGATCTGGATTATCGCGCACCGATTCTGGCTACACGCTATGCCGCACAGGCGATGATCGAGCGCAATATCCAGGGGAATATCATCTATATTACTTCCTCCCGCGGCGAGCGAGCTTATCCGGGTGACAGTATCTATGGCGGTATGAAGGCTGCACTGATCCGCTCCTGCGCTTCGATTGCATTGGAGCTGGCGCCGCATGGCATACGTGTCAATTGTATTGCACCGGGAGCTACAGTCAATCGTCTGGAACAGGACCCACTCAAGGAACCACTCGGCAAAAAGATTCCGCTCGGGCGTATGGGCACACCGGCAGATATCGGAGAAGCGATCGCCTGGATCGCTTCCGACGAAGCTTCTTATATTACAGGTATCAATCTACGCGTGGATGGCGGACTGATTCTGCCAGGCATGCCGGAGGATGTGTCGGAAGAAGCGGGTTATGGCTGGGGTAAAGTCTACGATTAATGAACAACATGACTAATATATAACAGCTACTCACTGCATTCATATCCTTATAGATGAATAGAAATCAGATAAAGGATGAATTCCACGGGAGACCGGAGAATTCATCTTTTTGGCGTTTCATCAAAACTTCATTTGACTAGAGAAGCGAGTGGAATCATAATAAACATATCTTCAAAACAAATAAATTGTATACAATTTAATTAACGGCATGTATAATAAAGATAACTTCCAGATTCTATAATAAACATAGTAATAATGTAGTAAGATAATACTTTTATTTTATGAGGCAAAGGGTGTCTGTCTTATCACTTCCAATGTTGTCATTGCAGACAGCAGGTGATGCAGCAGCACCGAAATTATAATATATATGGAGGAATTCACATGTACAAATCTATTATTATCGGTACTGGTCCTGCGGGACTGACAGCTGCGATCTACCTGGCTCGTGCCAACATGAGCCCACTCGTTATCGAAGGACCACAGCCTGGTGGACAGCTGACCACGACTACAGAGATCGAGAACTTCCCCGGTTTCCCGGAAGGTATTATGGGTCCTGAACTAATGGATAATATGCGCAAACAAGCCGAGCGCTTTGGCGCCGAATTCTTTACCGGCTGGGTAAACAGTGTAGACATGTCCGAACGTCCGTTCAAGCTGCAGGTCGAAGGCAAAGGCGAGATCGTTACCGAGACGCTGATCATTTCTACCGGTGCAACAGCCAAGTATCTGGGTATCCCGAACGAGCAGGACAATATCGGCCGCGGTGTAAGTACCTGTGCGACCTGTGACGGTTTCTTTTTCCGGAATAAAGAAATCATCGTTGTCGGCGGCGGAGACTCTGCGCTGGAAGAAGCCAGTTTCCTGACCCGTTTTGCTTCCAAAGTCACATTGGTTCACCGTCGTGACGAGCTGCGTGCTTCCAAAATCATGCAGGATCGCGCACGTGCCAACGAGAAAATCGAGTGGGCGTTGAATAGTACGCCGGTTGAAGTAGTAGCAGGTGATATGGGTGTGACCGGTCTGAAAGTGCTCAACAATGCAACAGGCGAGGAAGAAGTCATCCCGGCTCACGGCGTATTCGTAGCGATCGGTCACCATCCGAACACCGGCTTCCTCGGCGGACAGATCACTACGGACGAGAACGGTTATATCGTGACTACACCGGGCACTGCCGAGACCAATATCCCTGGCGTATTCGCTTGTGGTGACGTGCAGGATACCAAGTATCGCCAGGCCATCACTGCTGCAGGCAGCGGATGTATGGCAGCGATGGATGCAGAGAAATATATCGAAGCACTGGAGCATGCCGCAGTCACTCTGTAATGCGATGAGCTGACCAGATAATTAATGAATTGAATATAACTTCAAAAGCTGCCCGATTTACTCAGGCAGCTTTTTTGGTTTTTCAAATTCAAAGTTCATACAATTAAATAAAGATTGGTAATAGTAACGAATAGTAATGGCAAGCAAGAGTAACCGACAGCTTTTCTCGTAGGGAATTTTCCTGCCAGCAATTTCTATTGCCAATTTTTTGGAGCGTTTCCATTAAAACTTTGGTGTCGGACGTTTTGGTGGGAAGTTTTTTTATTTGTGTTTTCCTGTATAAACGATAATAAAATTCGTCCGATATAGCTGGTTACGTTTGTTTATTCTTTTCCAGTGGCTACATACTGCCACGCCTCTATGAGACCTTTTTCAAATTTGAGAAATAAATCAGCCTGTGGATGATACAGATCTGGTTGGAATGGGCTATCCAGCGGCTCCGGCTGCAGGGTAGAGAGATCCCATGCCTGCATATCCACCTCGCGTCCCCAGGCAAACAGCTTGCCGGTAGAGGAGACAGCCAGCTGCGCTTGCGGATAGACAAATACATCAGGCAGATTTGTAGAAGTTAGAAAGTCCGGGACGTTGGTAATGACCGCATGACGAGCACGCTGCCGAGCATTATAGATTAGAATTGCAGACTGTGTCTCTTCCTGTCCCCAATCTTCCTCTTCCAACAAGTCCTCATCCAGCCGGCCCCAGATTGCCAGCCGTTCAGAATCCAGCCATACCATGGGGAGATCCCAGTCAATCAGCGGATACCAGATGGAATCGAGCGAAGCGCCATCTTCGGACTCCCACACGTTGTTTAGCCAAGCCGTACTACTCCAGATTCGACTAACACCAACAGGTGCCCATACCCAGCCAGTTTCAGCGATATACTCCCCATCCGGTGAGACATACAGTTCCCCGTGAAAATAATTCAAATAATGTTCGTTGGCTTTGGCTGCCTGCTCTTCTGATTGAGAAACCGGGATATCCCGGTCGCTGAGCGGCTGGATTTTCGGCAAAAGAGATATAAGCTCCAGCCGATTCCAATCTGTCCCATACACCAGCAGTAGCTGTTCCTTTTTCATAATAAAAGCCAGAGGGTACACAGACTTGTCGTAGTGATACTCTCCGCGCTCCAGTGACAGTAGCGTATTGCCCGAGGCTAGTTCAATCACAACCGCATATTTGCCAAACCGGTTGGAGACAGCAGCGGCACGTCCACATGGGCTAACGATCAATTGAACCGGATAAGCCGGCTGGAATGCCGGTAATTCAACCTGGCTAATCAGCCGAGTCTGTCCGGTAAATAGCTCAATCTGCCACAGCTCTGCCTGCTCATTAAATGCCAGCAGCAGCGGCTGTTCTCCGGTAGCAACAGGGACAGCGCACCAGGCAATCATGGTGCCCAGGTCCGGATGCAGCGGAGGCAGAGATACCGATATCTTTTGCATATCTATTCTCCTTACATTATGTATATGAAAAATTATATAAAATAAAGCCAGTGGCCCATAGGGAGTCACTGGCTTTATCTGGATTATACGTTATTGTCTACATTATGCCAATGAATGGCATTTACATCTTCCATACTAAAACCAGACACTTGATATGGCCTGAAAAATCAGAAATATTCCCAAACCGGCCATTAACAAAGACATGCCTTTTTTTCGCTTGGCCTGAGAGAAGTTAAACACACCCAGACTGAGCAGGGGGAAAATGATGAGCGCGAATAAGAACATCATAAAGTAAAAAGGCAGCGAAATGTCGGCAGTTCCCCAGAAATTCATGGTCGCTTTCTCTCCGTTTCACAAATGGTTGATCTCTATCTATTTATATGTTTGTATAGTGGCCGTGATAGCCTTTTTTGAATATCCTACAATTACCAATAACGAAATTATAGATCAAAATGCCGAATCTGGTTCATCCTAAATAAGGCGATTTTACGTCAAATTTTAAGCAATTGAGTGAGCATGTATGGTTCGCTACTCTGTCTGTGTCGATGTCGTGACCGGTATGATCTATAGCCAAGTCCCCTGATCATTTTCAGGATCATCTATAGACAAAACAAGAAGCACCGATGTATGTATTCAATAAATCTATAACCGGCTGCAGCATAATCACATAGCCAGACTATTGTATTTGCCTATATTCCGAGTATAATACTCGGTATAAAAGAAAGCAAAGGTGTGAATGACTGTGAATCGTATTCAGGAAATAATATCAGAACGCAATGACGATTATCTGGATCTGCTGAATTATGCGATCCAGCTCGGCGACCTGGAATGGCAGCAAGAGATTCTCGACAGCCTGTCTCACTGGAATACATCCAGCGATTGGGCGATTACCGAGAATCTATGGAGAGAATTTGACCGTATCAATTATAAATTAATACAAGTGTATCAAGATATTCGCCACAGCACCGATGAGCCGACCAAAAAACAGCTGCTTCAGCAGTGGTGGGAGCTCAAGCTTCAGCGCATCCATGTATCCCGCCAGATCCAGTCCGAGACGACAGAGCAGGACAGCCCTGAGCAATCCTGTCCCTAGACCCTGACAGAATCGCATCAGTATAACCAGGCATAATCTATCTGCCTGCCAGCACCTGCAGCTGCTACTTGCCTATAATCGGCATAACCATAGGCAGACACCGTTCACATCGCAAATGATGCAATAACAAATAAAAAAAGAGAGCCGCATCTGCCCCAGCAGACGGCTCCCTATATATCTTCTTGTACATGACAAGCCAGCCTGTATTCACATTCTATTGTGAATTACATGCTGGCTTGTTTCATATCGCGCATCATCGTCATCATATTGGTCATCATCTCATCGCATTCCTGCAGCTTGGTCATCATCATGTCGGTATTCATACCCATATCCTTCATGTTCATGTCCATTTTGCTGCACATTTCCATCATCATCTTCATGTTGTTCATCTTGCTCATCATGTCTTCCATACACATACCCATCATCATTTGCATACACATCTTTTCCATAGCTTTCAGCTCCTCATGAGTGTATTGATGTTACGGTACTGCTGATAACCTTAGGTTCTAACGCTGTTAGAATACTACAGATTTGGAAGAAAGACAATCAGCAATCCGTCAGCATGGCTATACGACAGAGGAGAAATTTATTCTGTTGCGTGATCCTAATATAAGAAAGGAACAGAGCAGGCACAACCCGGAACCCGCGATACTACACGGATACTCGCACCCGTCCCAGAAATTGTGAAATAGCGGCATATGCGGCACCGATTACGGCAGACTGATCGCCAAGCTCGGAATACTGGATGACCAGCTTTTGCCGGTGATAGGGAAGGGTACGCTGGGAGACAACTGTCTGTACATGCGGTGCAATCCACGGCTGCGCCTGACGCATATGACCGCCGATAATAACCACCTCCGGGTTGAAGCTATTGACCAGATTGGTAATTCCGATCCCCAGATATTCTCCGATCCGCCGAAACAGCTCGATGGCTTCCGGTTCGTCCCATTCTGCCTGCTGTACCCAGTAAGCGGTCGTACTGTCGAGCAGCGGATCACGAAGCGCATGATCATAAGCCAGTTCCGAAGCATATAGTTCCCAGCAGCCGCGGCTGCCGCAGGAGCAGGGCAGACCGTACGCCTCGACTGACATATGACCGGTTTCCCCGGCATAACCACGAGCTCCCTTGTACGGCTCACCGTCAATAATAATACCGGAGCCAATCCCCATACCTACACTGACATAGACCAGATTGCGTACATGCCGTCCCGCACCGAACTGCAGCTCGCCAATCGCGCCGGCATTGGCTTCATTATCAATCGTAACTGGCAGTCCGAACAGCTGCTCCAGCTCCACGCGCAGCGGCACACCTTCCCAGCCCAGATTGGGTGCGAAGAGCACATTGCCAAGCGCATCGACCATACCAGGCACACCAACGCCCATCCCGATTAGTCCATGCACAGAGGCAGGCACCTCGGTCAGCAACCGGGTCATCATCTGCTGCATCAGCTCCAGTGTCGTGGATACCTGGTGATCCTGCAGCGGCATCATCTGCCGCGCGATAATCTCGCCTTCCAGATCGGTTAGTACAATCGTCAGTTCATTGACGGTTAGCTCTACACCAGCAGCATAACCGGCTGTCCGGTTGAATTCCAGCATGAGCGGCTTACGACCGCCGCTGGACTGGCCTTCACCGGATTCCAGCACCAGTTGATCATCGATCAGTTCCTGCACCAGATTGGAGACGGTTGCCTTGTTCAGCCCGGTGAGCCGGGAGACGCTGGTACGGGACAATGGTGCATGCTGGCGGATGCTGTCCAGTACGAGCGACTTGTTGATACGTTTGACGAGTGCCTGGTCTCCAGTAATTTTCATGAATAATACCCCTTTAGCCGATTTTTTAAGACTTTGTTTAATGAATAGACAAAGTATTCTGTATATGTTAGGATAACGATGTAAACGATTTCTTTCAAGCGGTTATTTTGCGCAGCCGACAGCTGAACCGATCATGGACGACCTGTTCTGCCGCGAAATCTCACGCCCATGAACACATAAGAGGAGGATTTATGTAATGGCTTACTTTGCAAATGTTGAGAAAGTAGCTTACGAAGGTGTCCAATCCAAAAATCCCTATGCTTTTAAATTTTATAATCCGTCCCAGATCGTAGCGGGCAAGACGATGGAAGAGCATCTGCGCTTTGGTATGGCGTACTGGCATACACTCGTTGCCGGTGGTTCCGATCCATTCGGTGTTGAAACCGCTTCCCGTCCGTGGGGCTCCTATACAGGCATGGACCTGGCCAAAGCTCGCGTCGAAGGACTGTTCGAGCTGATGGACAAACTGAGCATGCCTTACTTCTGTTTCCACGATGTGGATATCGCTCCCGAAGGAGACAGTCTTCGCGAATTTTACAACAATATCGATACGATTGTCGATATGATTGAACAACATATGAAGCAAACCGGCAAAAAACTGCTGTGGAATACAGCCAACATGTTCAGCAATCCGCGCTTTATGCACGGTGCAGCTTCTACATGTAATGCCGATGTATATGCTCATGCGGCGGCACAGATCAAAAAAGGTCTGGAAGTCGGCAAGCGTCTGGGCGCGGAAAACTATGTATTCTGGGGCGGTCGTGAAGGGTATGAGACACTGCTGAATACAGACTATGCACTGGAGCAGGACAATATGGGCCGCATGTTCCATATGGCAGTCGATTATGCCAAGGAAATCGGCTTTGATGCCCAGTTCCTGATCGAGCCGAAGCCAAAAGAGCCGACCAAGCATCAATACGACTTTGATGCGGCGACAGCGATTTCCTTCCTCAAAAAATATGATCTGACCGATCATTTCAAACTGAACCTGGAAGCCAACCATGCGACACTGGCAGGCCATACGTTCCAGCATGAGCTGCGTGTAGCCCGTACAGAAGGCATGCTCGGCTCGCTCGACGCGAACCAAGGCGATATGCTGATCGGCTGGGATACAGATGAATTCCCGGTAGATCTGTATGCAGCGACAACAACCATGTATGAAGTGCTGCAAAATGGTGGTCTGGGTCGTGGCGGTATTAACTTTGATGCCAAAGTACGCCGTCCTTCCTTTACACCGGAAGATCTGGTAATCGCTCATGTAGCCGGTATGGATACATTTGCCAAAGGTCTGACCACGGCTGCCCGTCTGCTGGAAGATCGCGTGTTCGAAGACTTTATCGATCAGCGCTACAGCAGCTTCCGCGAAGGCGTGGGTGCCGATGTAGTGAGCGGCAAAGCAACACTGTCTTCACTGGCAGAGTACGCGCTGAACAACGAGCAGCCGCGCCAGAATGAATCCGGCCGTGAAGAATTGCTCAAAGCCACACTGAACCAGTATCTGGTGACTGAATAATCCTATCTTTACAGCAGACAGCCATGCATCGTATCAGATCCTGCAGGTGTGATCCGGATAGCTGTTGTCTGCATCATAAAGAGTCCATGATCGCTTCCCTGGGTCCCGTAAGGGAACCGGCAGGGGAGCGATTTTTGGTATGAATACCATTCGCTGTAAAGCATCATTTTGATGTGTGCAGCCATCCTATCGGTCATTCAGCAATTTATAAAGGAGGAATACTATGAGCTACGTTATTGGAGTAGATCTGGGGACCAGCGCTGTCAAAACGGTGCTGGTCAACAAGCAGGGGCAGGTGGCATTTGAGACATCGGAGTCGTATCCGCTATCCCAACCCAAGCCGGGATACAGCGAACAGAATCCCGAAGATTGGGTAGAGCAGACGCTGGTCTCGCTGGGCAGACTGCTGGAGGTATCCGGCGTACCGGCAGAAGAGATACAAGGCATGAGCTTCTCCGGACAGATGCATGGATTGGTATTGCTGGATCAGGATCATCAAGTGGTCCGTCCGGCGATCCTGTGGAATGATACACGTACCACTTCCCAGTGCCGTCGGATCGAACAGAAGCTGGGTGGAGAATTGCTGCAAATTGCCCGTAATCGTGCGCTTGAAGGGTTTACTTTACCCAAAATACTGTGGGTACAGGAACACGAACCGGATAACTGGAGCCGGGCAGCCCTGTTCCTGCTGCCCAAGGATTATGTACGCTATCGGCTGACCGGTGATCTGGCGATGGATTATTCGGATGCGGCAGGTACGCTGCTGCTCGATATTACCGCCAAGTCTTGGAGCGAAACGATTGCTACTGCGTTTGATCTGCCATTATCTCTTTGTCCGCGTCTGGTAGAGTCTTTTGACGATGTAGGCGGACTGCTGCCGGAGGTCCGGGAGCGTACAGGTCTTGGTGAGACTACGCGTGTCTATGCGGGTGGCGCGGATAATGCTTGCGGTGCGATCGGAGCAGGCATTCTAAGCGAAGGCCAGACGATGTGCAGTATCGGTACCTCCGGGGTTGTGTTGTCCTATGAAGAACGCAAGGATCTGGATTTTGAAGGTAAAGTTCATTTCTTTAACCATGGGGAAAAAGATGCCTTTTATATCATGGGCGTAACGCTGGCTGCTGGTTACAGTCTGGAATGGTTCCGCAGCACATTTGGCAAAGAACTATCATTTGAAGCCTTGCTGTCAGGCGTGGACGAGATTACTGCCGGAGCCGATGGACTGCTGTTTACGCCGTATATTGTCGGCGAACGTACACCACATCCGGATGCAGATATCCGGGGCAGCTTTATCGGTATGGATGCATCGCATCGTCTGCCGCATTTTGCCCGTGCTGTGCTGGAAGGTATTACGTTCTCCCTGCGGGAATCGATCGATATCTTGCGGGAGTCCGGCAAACAGATTACCGAAGTGATCTCCATAGGCGGCGGTGCTCGTAATGAGACCTGGCTGCAGATGCAGGCGGATATTTTCAATGCACGGGTAGTCCGGCTGGAGAATGAGCAGGGACCTGCGATGGGAGCTGCTATGCTGGCTGCTTACGGCAGCGGCTGGTTCGATTCGCTGGCAGATTGCGCTGCAGCGTTCCTGCGCACTTCCAAATCGTATGAACCCGATCCGGACCGGGCAGAGCAGTATAACCAGCTATTTGTCATTTATCAGGAGATTTACAATCAGACGGCTGACCTGAACCGGCGGCTGGCTGCTTTTAGAGGATAAGGATGATCTATCGGGAGGATACATCCGGTTTACAGACATGTCTGTTGGTTCTTTAATGCGTATAGCAGTCTACCCGCAGAAAGAAGATAGAACTGACATGAGAATCAAGAGAAAAGCCGGATAGCAGAACAGACCCTGATAGTAGAATAGAAGCTAATATAGACGTTTCACTACACAGCCTTTTTTCTTTTGACAGGAAAAGGGCTGTGCTTATTTTCGGCATCCATGCATACATACCGGAATAAGCGGTTAAGTTGATTGTACGATCAAAAAAGTTTTACAATAAAAGCAAAGGAAGCAGTATACTATAGCATAGCAATAAAAGATGCATTCTGGTTGCTCCAGGATTAACTTTTCATTTGTATGATTTGATCTTTCCTGTATAGTGAGATTATTTGATTAAATAATAGTAATTTCACACTTTTTTACAAATAATACATTCATTTAGCGCAACTATCTGCCGCTGGATGCGTCTTATGCTATGGGCCTGGAAAATCTCGGGCGCAGAGCGGAATCAGCCCTGTAATACATCGTACACATAACCATAAAATTTATCGGTAAAGCGCCCTCATTCTATTACCGGAACCGGCTTGTCTGCCGATAAATACAATCAGAGCAAATCATAGGAGAAGGGCGGTTACGTCTGCATGAAAATATCAAATACCATCTGGGTCAAAACCCTTCTGGCTGGAACGATCCTGTTTACAGGACTTCCTGCTGTTACTCCCAATCAGGCTATCTATGCGGCTTCTTCACAGGTAACCGTTAACAGTTCCACCGATGTAACCAATGCGCTTTATACATCGCTAATGAATCGTGATGCCGAAATTACTCTTTTATATAAAGGAAGTACCAGCGGTCTCAAAACCATGCTGCAAAACGCATTCGAAAATGCGCTGGAAAAAGATCCGTATACCCAGTACATTCTGGACAGCTATGGACTCAGCTGGCGCCAGAATGCCTATTCTGCGCGCGTGACAGTTACGATGAACTATCGTGAGACGACTGCCCAGACCGGCTACGTCAAAAATAAAGTACAGCAGATTCTCTCCAATATCGTGTCTGCCAGCATGAATGACCACGAGAAAGTCAAAGCGATCCATGACTGGGTCGTACGCAATGTAAAATATGATGAGACATACACCCGCTATACCGCATATGAAGCACTGCATGATGGCACAGCAGTCTGTCAGGGATATGCTCTGCTGACTTACGAGCTGCTCAAGGAAGCCGGTATCCAGAACATGATCGCCGAAGGTACAGCCGATGGCGAGCTGCATGCCTGGAATCTGGTGAACCTGGACGGCAAATGGTATCACCTGGATACGACCTGGGATGATCCGGTACCAGATCAGGGCAATGATGTGCAGACAGCCTACTATCTGCTGACTGACTCCCAGATGAAGCAGGATCACAAATGGACCAAAACCTACCCGGCAGCGAATACAACGTATCACAGCACGCTGGATCAGCTAATTGCGGCGGGCGGTCCCAAAACCAGCGTTTACCAGCAGCTGGAGAAAACACTGAATTATGTGTCCACAGCGAGCGAATCCGATACGATTCGTTCGGCAGCAGGCCTCAAATCGCAAGTACAGGCGGCTCAGACAGCTGGCAAAAATGCAGTGACTTTCCGTTATAACGGCAGCCTGACCAGTCTGAAAAATGATCTGCGTGGATTGTCTTCGGTTGGCGTGAAGTCGCTATCCTACAGTGTGAAATCAATCAGCAGTGCCAGTGATCTGAAAGTTACCTTGAGCTGGAGCTAATATGTACTTCAAGCTGGAGTTGAATTGTACTTGAGTATAACTTCAGTAGTAAATAAATAAAGTTAAAAAGACCTGTTGGCTAAATACCAGTAGGTCTTTTTTTATGGATAAAAAGTTCCATATTATTATACAATTTAAATTTGAAAAATAATCAAAAGACCGAAAAGTACATATTCAACTTTATCAATATCAATAATAACCTTTATAAATTAATGTTAAAGCATATTAATTTATATATATATTAACTATAAAAAGTGCAAAAGATACCTAAATATAAATGAAATACAAATACGTGAATATTATATTTTAATTTATTGAAAGCGCTTTATAATTAAGTATAGACATTGAGCAGCGCAGGCTGATTATTCAGTGTTAAATTGATTCAGAAGGGTGGAAGTTCCTTGCATATGAAACGCAAAGTACTTACGATGGTGGTTATTATGACGCTCTTGCTGCCTATTTTTGCTGATACCAAAGGATTCGCAGCTCACTGGGCACTAAGTGGGGATGTGAATGTTCATGATCCATCTTATATCAAAGAAGGCAGCGGAACCTACGTATTCTCAACAGGCGCTGGTATTCAGGTTCTGAAGTCTGATAATGGAACCAACTTTTATCGTGTGCCGCAGGTTTTCCTTTCTCCTTTATCCTGGTGGAGACAATATGCTCCTAACTTGAAAAATGATCGTGCCAATGATGTATGGGCACCGGATGTCAAACAATATAATGGTCGTACATGGTTATACTATTCGATCTCTTCTGATTTTGGCCAAAATACATCGGCGATCGGCCTTGCTTCAGCAAGCAGTGTTGGCGCAGGCAGCTGGCGCGATGATGGTGTTGTTCTGACTTCGAACAGCACAAAAGACTACAATGCGATTGACCCTGAACTGGTTATCGATGCCAGCGGTCAGCCTTGGCTTGCTTTTGGATCATTCTGGACAGGTCTGAAAATTACCAAATTGGATAAAAATACGATGAAGCCTACAGGCAGCATCTATTCTATTGCCAAACGTACTGTTAATGATGGTGCGATTGAAGCTCCATCCATTACGTACAATGCACAGACAGGATACTACTACTTATTCGCTTCTGTTGATAAATGTTGCGATAAAGCCAACAGCACTTACAAAACTGTCTATGGACGTTCGAAGAGCATTACCGGTCCTTATGTGGACAAAAATGGCGTAGATATGATGAAAGGCGGTTTTACGATTCTCGATGCAGGTAATGATCGCTGGAAAGGTCCGGGCGGTGAAGACATTTACAATACCAACCTGATTATCCGTCATGCCTACGATGCTACCGATGGTGGCAATCCGAAGCTGCTGATCAGTGATCTGAATTATGATTCTGCCGGCTGGCCGACCTACTAATCTCGTAACATTCTTTATCTGCCACAACTTACTGTATGGTGTAACTCAAAAAGCCTTTCCTGCTTCACTGTCGTACCCGGAATCCGGTTACAGACAGAGAGCGGAAAGGCTTTTTGAGTATATATTTTGGTAAAGGTTAGAGTATGAATAGATTCGCGATAGGCATCCCAATGTATAAGGTCAACTAATCACATCTTTGGATGCTGATGGTGCGGCATTATGATACCGAATCATCCTGCCGCGCGCCAGTCTCCAGATCACACTCGTTCAGTGGGATTACTTTGGTACGCTTGGTCCATTTATAACCCAGCCATAGAATCAGGAACAGCGGAACACTAATGTAAGAAGCGAGCAGAGATTTCCAGTCAATCGCTTCCGGTGTAATGTACGACAGACTCTGTCCCACGATAACGATCGCACACAGTACAAAAGCAAATAATGGGCCAAACGGGAACCATTTTGCCTTGAATGGCAGATCATTCATATCACGACCCTGTGCCTGGAAAGCACGACGGAATCGGTAATGACTGATCGCAATTCCCAGCCACGTAATAAATCCGCACATCCCCGAAGCATTCAGCAGCCAGCTGTAGACAACGCCATCCCCGAACAGTGAAGCCAGGAAAGCCAGCATGCCAAAAGCAGCGGTTACGATCAGTGCATTTTGCGGAATGCCACGGGAATTCAGACGGCCAAACATTTTCGGGGCTTTGCCGGAGCGAGCCAGTGCATACAGTACACGAGTCGAAGCGTACATACCGGAGTTACCGGCAGACAGTACAGACGAGAGGATAACGGCATTCATGGCTGCAGCTGCAAAAGCAAGTCCTGCTTTTTCAAAAATCAGGGTGAATGGGCTGACACCGATATCGCTCAGATCACTGCCCAGCAGCGATGGTGTTGTATACGGAATGATCAGACCAATCACCAGAATCGCCAGAATGTAGAAGATCAGAATGCGCCAGAATACCTGACGGATCGCACGCGGTACATGCTCACGCGGGTTTTCGCTCTCACCGGCAGCAACCCCGATCAGCTCGGTTCCCTGGAAAGAGAATCCGGCTGCCATAAATACGCCGATAAAGGCGAGCAGCCCGCCGTTGAATGGAGCATCGCCAATCGTAAAGTTGCGGAAGCCAATCGCTTCGCCACCCATGATGCCAAAGATCATCAGTACGCCAATCACGAGGAAGGCAAGTACAACGACAATCTTGATCATGGCGAACCAGTATTCCGATTCCCCGTATCCTTTGACCGACAGGATATTCAGCAGGAAGATCAAGGCCAGGAACAGCAGACTCCACAGGAAGGAAGAACTCTCCGGGAACCAGTATTTGATAATAATCGTAGCAGCGGACAGTTCGGCAGCGATCGTCACCGCCCAGTTGTACCAGAAATTCCAACCCATCGCAAAGCCAAAAGCCGGATCGACGAAACGGGCGGCATACGTATTGAACGAACCGGAATCCGGCATATAGGTCGCCATCTCGCCAAGGCTCGTCATCAGGAAATAGACCATAATACCGACGCAGGCATAAGCGAGCAGAGCGCCGCCGGGACCTGCATTGGCTACCGCCCCGCCGCTGGCGAGGAATAATCCTGTCCCGATCGAACCGCCGAGGGCGATCATCGTCATATGTCTGGCGCGCAGGCCAGCGCGGAGCTGAGGCTCCGGTGTAGGTGTAGGCTTAACGGTTGAACTCATGATGCTTGTGTACACTCCTTCATAATCGTCCAGGGAAAGAATGCCAAAAAAATAGACCGCGGCCAGGCCGGGTCTATTTCTATAGATTCCGCACCATACTTTCCCTTTAAGATAGCTCAACACAATGAAATGCTTGGATTTTTTCATTGTGACAGTTCTGTCCCTTTCGGGTACAGCCCCAGCACAGGATTCCCAGAGCGGAATCTGCACTTCGGCAGCAGGACCTTTTCAACCGGGATTCGCGGCGGCTCTACGCCTGCTCCGGTTGTACTGATTCATGCTGCGACCTCTACCTCATCGGTTATGTGTGATGAGGCATATTATTCAGTTATAGGTTCATATCAGCCTGTTGCGTACAACCTGTGTTGTCTAAGTGGTTTAGCTGACATGGACGTGTTACAGTATACGTGCTTAGCAGACATTTGGCAATGATTTTGTACAGAATGAATATAAAGTCGATTAGCTGGAAGCGTTTTGCTGACGACTCTTCGCCATTTGCTGCCAGATGGTACCAGCGGCTTCTTCCCCGGATTCAATGCGTTCGAGCGCCATGCGCGCTTGCAGGCTGACTTCGAATTCCGGATCTTCGACTGCAGTCTCCAGCGCCTCTCGTGCTTCTTCGGTACCGACTTCGTACAGGAAGCGGGCAGCCCGCCAGCGTACCAGTTTGCTGCTGTCCTGCAGGGTTTTCAGCATGGCTGGTGTTGCTGCCGGATCACCGATATCGGACAGGGTGTCGCCGGCTGTACGACGAACCGCAGCCGATTTGTCTTCCAGTGCGCGGTAGAGCAGCTCCATCGCTGCTGGCGTTTTCAGATCGCCGAGATATACAACAGCAAGGCGACGGATTTGCATTTTCTCATCCGACAATGCCTTTTCGATCAGCGGCAGACTATCCTCTGTTGGTTCCAGTACGTCAAAGCCGGCATAACGTACACGCCAATCTTCACTGTTCATGGATTCGGTAATCTCCTCTAGCGTCATGCCGCGGCGCTGTTCGACGAATTCTTCATTGCTGGCACCATGGGAGATAGCCTGATCGATAATTTTACGCAGACGTTCCTGTGGGAAAGCGGCTTCCAGTTCCTGCTCTACTTCGCGGGCAATATCCGGCAGTTCCCCGTAGCGTACGCCATAATCGGTCAGCTTGCGCTCCTTGATAAGGGTGGCGCTGGCAACTTCGGTTACTGCCTGCACGAATCGTTCGGCGAGAGAGATGCGTTCTTCTTTGGTACCGGCTTTGACCCGGATCTGCATCGGGATACCGCGGAAGAACTGGACGAATACATTCGCTTCCCCAAAATGATCTCCTGACAGATCTTCCGGCACTTCCAGCTTGTTCTCGATACCTTGCTGACCGAGCTTATCCTGCACTTCGTTCAGAATAGCTGACCAATCGGCACTGGCACGACGATCCAGAGCGACAAAGTCGGCCGTATGGAATACACTTTTAACACCATTAATATGAAGCATCTCACGAATAAAGGAAGGAGCCGAACGCTCATTATCCAGCGTATAGGTTTTGCGGATACCCTGAGGCAGCTCTTCGTCCAGACGCAGCATCATCGTGTTCGGACTGGGTGTAGGTTCAATCGAAATAATTTTCATAATAGATAGACCTCCGTATATCAAATTGTGATTATGCAAAATGCAGATACATAGCCTGCTGCAGCCGGATATTATCGCATCATGAGTAAGAACCATCCTGTAAGACTGCCGAATACATATGGCAGATCTCTTCTATACTATTGTAACCCAAAGAGGAAAAGGTTGGCACATGAGAAAACGATGAAGATTGATCCGGTCAAATGAAAAGACGATTTTGCCTGATCGATAAACAGGCAGAATCGTCTTTTTGGTAGATCACATATAGAATTAGCCGGCATCGCGTGCAGCAGCTGTCTCTTTCATGCCCATCAGCGCATTCATCTGTTCCAGCAGATTGCCGCCGCCGGTCAGGGAAATGGTGCCGATTTTCTCGCAGATTTTCTCCAGGAACTCCAGTTCCTTGAGCCGGTAAAGCGTAGCATTCTCATCCATCAGCTTGGCGGTATTGAGCAGGCTGCGGGTGGAGGCCGTCTCTTCGCGGCGGGTAATCATATTGGCCTGCGCTTTTTTCTCGGCGAGCAGTACAGTGTTCAGGATGGTACGGATATCGCCAGGCAGAATAACATCCTTGAGACCGGCGGACAGGAACTGCACACCATATTCCTCACTCTGCGTCTGCAGGCGGCTCAAAACAAAGTCACCGATCTCCTGCTTCATGCGCAGCAGATCATCCAGCTTGAGCGTGCCGACATATTCGCGCAGTAGCAGCTGCAATTGGATGTAGACCTGCTCGTCAAAATTCTTGATCTCTGCTGCCTGAAGCGGATCGGTTACTTTGTACTGACAGACAAAGTTTAACCGCAGCGTGACTTTGTCTTCGGTCAGAATCTCCTGACCGGTCATATCCAGCTGCTGCCGGCGCAGATCGATCTTTTTGACCGTGACATTAACCGGACCGCGCCAGTAGAAGGTACGGCCCGGTGGCAGCAGCTGCTGCAGCTGATTGTCAAAGTACAACAGACCGGTCTCATGGCTGGCAATATCGACGACATACAGATGCGAATGCAGTTTCGCCAGAATACTGCGGCTGATCTCCGGTCCTACAACAGGCTGACGGATATCCGCATGGATAAACTGGTGCTCCTGCAGTACATTCCAGTATACATACGTACCGGCTGTCAGCAGCGCATTATATTTGCCATTGACCAGATGGATCACATATTCATGGTCACTGACTTCGACGACAGTCAGTTCACGCATCAATTCGGCATCGTGTTGATAGAGCCGGATATGAACAGCTTCGTCCTGGGTATGGGTAGGATTCCAATCGGTTGGCGTGAACTGAAGCGGCTCACTAAGCTTGCAGCGCCGAATCGTGGTCTGACCGGATAGATTGAGAAAGCGATAGCTGCCAGGCTTCAGTGTTTTGATGTAACTGCCTTGCTCGAACAGCAGTCCGCGCTCGTCGGCGGCAATATGTATTTTATGTAAAGGTTGTGGTTGGATCATAGTCATGGGTGTTTCCTCCTGAGTTTGTCTTTGTGCGGGAAGTTCTCTCGCATCACATACGGAGCCTGAGCTTGAGACAGCATCTGCCGAACCAAAGCGCCAAATAGGGAGAACGGCATGAATCCGGCTGTGTGACTCGCCTGATTCTGCTGGTCTGCCTTTCCTTACGATCTGCCCGAACACGATAACTGCCGAATCCGCTGGCTGCAAAGTACGCTGCTGCGTGGTACCCCGTGCTGGCGGTACCCAGAGAACTTCCTGCTGCAAAGATTTGATTTTAATAAAGCTCCATTAACAGTGGAGTGCGCTACCTGCGCTCACGTGAAAGGTGAGTGGGATTCGAACCCGATCTTCTATTTCATAGGGCGTACAGACGAATGCACATTACGACATACCGTCATACATTGTATGCGGCACCGCCGGATCTTGGAGATCCGCAGCCTGAAGGGTAAGCCATTCGTAGTGGACGCTTTATTATCATCGCTGATCCGGTGCTTCATGAACAGGGCGCAAGTATGGCGACAAGGACAAGTAGTACACTTCTGGAAAAAGGATCATAGATACAAGTGAGCGATCAATCGGCATTGGTTGTTTTTCTTCGGCTGGATTGCACAGCAAAAAACGGCATATCGCATAGAAGCACAATTCAAATCAAATGTAGAGCAGTGCATTCTTTATAATAAAGAAGAACAAGAAGAACAAGAAGAACATGGGCAAAGGAGGCAGCAGCATGAGTGAGCAGGTTCAGCACATGATCGACTGGCTGGAAGATCATCTGCTGGAGGAATTTTCGCTGGCGGAGCTGGGGCAGAGTGTAGGATATTCGCCGTACTATTGTTCCTTTCTGTTCCGGCATCATACAGGCATCAGCATGAAAAAGTATATTCAGCTGCGCCGGGTTTTTCTGTCCAGCATCCGGCTGGCAGAGACGCAGCAGCGGATTATCGATATTGCAGTAGAGCATGGATATTCCTCGCAGGAGGCATTTTCCAGATCATTCAAGGATGTACTCGGGGTCACACCTCATGCGTTTCGGCAGCATCCTCAGCCGATACAATCCTATATCAAATTAACGATTGATTCATACGGGAGGGAATTAACGATGGATATTTCCGGCAAACAAGGTATTGAACAGTTGCAGCGTCAGGTCGAGGAATTGTACGAGCATGAGATTCTGAATGTGCTGAACGGGCAGATGATGTTTGAGAAATTCAGACAGAATCAGTGGATGGGCCGAAGCGATTATGTTCCTTTTAATGAAGCAATGTGTGTACACGAGACTACCGAAGAGATCTTTGGCGATCCGTTCTGCAGAGTACGGGCGCAGGGGCATGGCAGCTCACTGGAGCAGTATGAACAGATTGTGATCCAACCGCTGCAGCCTCTGATGGAAAAGGAATATCGCTGTATCGTGCTCTGGTTTGGCGACGATATGTTCTGTCAGATCAATCTATTGACCCTGCTGGCTTATCTGGAGCAAAAATATTACCAGGGCACGATCTATGTCAATGTGGTGCAGGAGCAGACGTATGAGGTGCAGCAGACAGCTATCCAGCTGGGTTCATTTGCCGGGATCTATCGTCAGGTACTGCTGAATCAGCAGATGCCACAGGAACCACTGCTGCCTGTCATGTATCAGGGAGTCCGGCTGTATCTCAATCTGCAGCAGCCTGACAATGAAATAGCGGCATTTATTCGCAGTCATCCTGGAGATTCTGCCGAACAGCTGCTGCCACAGTTATTTTCTCTGTTCAGTCATTACGGACTGGGTGATACCCAGTATTTGGAGCTGATAGCATCGGTTCGCCAGGCGTCGGCATAACTATCGTTATGTATATTGTATCTACAGATGTCGGTGCATCATGGTTATCTGTATAAGGATAAAATATAAAAGTAAAAGCGAAGGACTTTACCTCGGCGGTAGAGTGCCTTCGCTTTTTGTTACCTGTATACATACTGCTATTCAATCCGCTGCTTATACCGCTGCCTGATCTTCCGGCGCTGTCTGCGGCTGGCGTACAATTTTCACTTCATAAAAAGTGATCTTGTTATCCAGGATATAATCCGGAATATTGCGGTGGGCGTGGGATTCACGGAAAGCATCGCTGCGTGTCCAGCCCTGGAAATGATCCTTGGATTCCCAGCGTGTGCTGATCGTCACCTCGTCATACTCTTTGTTGCTGTCGTTGAACAATACTTCCAGACCGAGAAAACCTTCCATAAATTCCACTTTGCCGACTTTGTCAAAACGCTCGACGAGCAGGTGGGCACTGCCTTTGGTAAGCTGGGATGTGTTGGTTACGATAATCATATTAGTTTCCTCCTGAGTGGTGAGGGATCTCCGGCAGAATAACCGGATACTTCCCTTTAAATTGGATAGTGGCATTCATTCCATAGATATCGCGGATAAAGTCGTCGGTCAGCAGCTCCAGCGGATGACCGCAGGCAGCGAGTCGGCCCTGTCGCAGGGCAATCATGTAATCACAATAAGCGGCAGCCTGCTGGAGATCATGCAGTACCATCACAATGGTCAGTCCGGTCTCCCGGTTGATCCGGTGCAGCATATCCATCACTTCAAACTGATGGGCAATATCGAGAAAGGTAGTCGGTTCATCGAGCAGCACAATATCGGTCTGCTGGGCGAGTGCCATAGCAATCCGCGCCCGCTGCTGCTCGCCACCGGACAGCGTGTGGAACATGCGCTCGGCATACATGGAGATGCCTGTCCACTGCATAACCTGATCCAGAATTGCCCGGTCTTCGGCACCCTGCAGCGGCTGGAATCTTTTTTTGTAGGGCGCGCGTCCATAGGCGACCAGTTCGCGTACAGTCAGCTGTGGCAGTGATTCCTTTAACTGCGGCAGCATGGTAATGGTATGCGACCATTCGCGCAGGCTGTACGCTGCAGCCGGTCTGCCATGTACGCTCACCTGACCCTGATCCGGCTGCAGCAGACGAACCAGAATGCGCAGCAGGGTGGATTTGCCGGAGCCGTTTGGTCCGACGATCGCAGTAAGCTGTCCGGCAGGCACGGAGATATGTATATCTTCCAGCCGGAAGTGTCCACGGTTCAGCTGGATACCGCTGGCTTCAATCGCATTCATCATGACAGCACCGGCCCTTTTCGTTTTAATAAATAAAGGAAAAATGGAGCACCGAGTACAGCCAGCAGAATACCGACCGGCAGTTCAATCGGATCGAACCAGGAGCGGGCAACCGTATCGGCAAAAACGACCAGTACCCCGCCGCCCAGCATCGAGAAGGGGAGCAGAAACCGATAATCTTCCCCGATCAGCAGCCGGATCATATGTGGTACGACCAGTCCGACAAATCCGACGAGTCCGGCAACACTGACCGCCGTACCTGCCAGTAGTGCCGCCAGCATAATAATCATGAATCGCTGCAGTTCGACACGCTGACCGAGCAGCCGCGCCGAATCGTCTCCCAGCAGCAGCAGATTGGCAGGCTGGATCGCGAACAGGCAGAGTAGTAGCCCGATAATCGCATACGGCGCCATAAACTCCAGATGATGCCAGCTGCGGCCATTCAGCCCACCGGATAGCCATGGCAGCACCGCCTGAACCCGGTCGCTGAAAATAACCATGATTCCGTTCGTAAAAGCACCGAGCAGCGCATTAACAGCTACGCCTGCCAGCACAATTTTGACAGGGGCAGCACCGCGTTCCCACGCCATAACATAGATAACGATAGCAGTAATAAAGGACCCGGCAAAAGCAGTGATCGGCAGCAGATAGCTGAACTGGGGAAGGATGACCATCGTGATCATCGCTGCCAGTCCGCCGCCTGCCGAGACCCCGATAATCCCCGGATCAGCCAGCGGATTTTTCATAACCCCTTGCAGCAGCGCACCGGATGCAGCGAGACAGGCACCGACTAACAGTCCAACCAATACCCGTGGTACGCGCAGATCCATAACAATCGTGCGATATACCGATTCCTGACCATACATCCAGACTGCCATTAGCTCCTGTAAAGGAATAGATACCGCTCCATGTACAATCCCATAGATAGATACAAGGACAAGCAGCAATGGAAGCAGTATGGCGAGTATCCATCTGCGACATGCTCTTTGTCGCAGATTTGGACGTGCCCGTTGTCGCAGATTTGGACATGCTCGTTGTCGCAGATTTGGACATGCTCGTTGTCGCAGATTTGGACGTGCTCGTTGTCGCAGATTTGGACGTGCCCGTTGTCGCAGGTCCAGACGTGCCCGTTGTCGCAGATTCGAACATACACGCCGCCATCGCCCAATACGTCCAGACTGCTGACGATCCGGCTTACTCATGAGCCTTATTCGGATACAGCAGACCGTGCATCAGGTCCAGCGCTTCGGTAACCCGTGTACCTGGATTGGTACCGAACAGATCCGATGGCAGAACGTCCACCCGACCATGTTTGACCGCACTGACACTGCTCCATGCCTGATTCTCCTGCATTTCCTTTAAAAAGCCTGCTTTGACTTCGTCTCCGCTGCCATGGGTCATGATGAGTACATAATCCGGATCGGCTTCCACAATCCGCTCGGTATTGAGCTGGGCATACTGGGGATAATTTTGAAGTCCCGGCAGATCGGCAGCGATATTGATGCCACCGGCCAGTTCCAGAATGTTGCCGCTGAGCGAATTGGGCAGAGCGGCCATGTATGTACCGGGAGCTCCGTAGACGAGCAGCACCCTTGGTGGATGGGCAGCAGCTTTGGCAGAGGTGGACAGCTTCTGGATATGCTCTTTCAGTTCATCGTTCAGCTGACTGGCCCGGTCTTCACGCTGAAGCATCTGTCCAAACAGGGTGATCTGCCGCTGGATATCCGCTACAGAGTTAGCCGAGCTAAGTACCATCTGAGCTCCGATACTTTCGATCGTCGGAATATCTTTTTCATTGAGCGGTGCGTTACCGAGTACGACATCCGGCTGCAGGAAAGCGATCTTTTCCAGATCAATCTCATGGGTGGAGCCGATAGTTTGTACCTTTTCGGCAGCGGGTACAGGTGCCTTGCCTGTAGAAGTAGGGCGTCCCACGACCGTTCCACCCAGTGCATAGATAATATCGACATCCCCGTTGCTGAGAGCTACGATTCGCTGGGGAATATGCTGCAGCGGTATAGTACGATTGGCAAAGTCTGTCAGAGAGAGCGTGCTGGCAGCTGCTGCAGACGTTGCATTTACAGCAGGTCCTGTGGGTGAAGCAGTAGGTTGACTGCATCCAGCCAACGTACAGACGAGCAGGATGGATACGCCAAAATGTGAAGCTTTCATGTGAATAAAAGTCCCCCTGCATGTTGTATACAAGCTATTTAAGCTAAATGATAATCATTTTCAATTACCAAGCTTGACTTAAATGATAATTAATATCATTTGTGACGTCAATAATAAAATAAATTTAAAATTTAATTTAATGTTTTATAACCAAGCTGGGGCGGTTGAGAGATTAGGGCGTATAGAGGAAACAAATCTTTATCAGAGAAATAAAACCCTTTAAAAATAAGGTATTACGCCAAAATTGACGTATTGACAAAGATCAAAAATCTGGTCTAACATGGGCATTGTGTAATGCACACAGCTTCCCTGATTAGGATGGGGAGGGAAAATTAAGCATTTCACATGTCCAGTAGGACATTTATTTTTTAGATTTAATTGAGAATGATAATCAATTAAATCAAGCTCAACTCAATTTCACATGAAAGGAGGAGTCCTGTCCGATATGCAGCAGAAATATGCATTACCGGTACTGTGGATACTGATGATTACCATGATCATGGTCGTATTGGTTCCATCGTCTGCTATTACAGCGTCATCCAGCCGACCGGCGAAAGGTACATACACCATCGATTACGACATACTCCGCGCGGAAGACAATTCCGTATCTATGGCCAATGATTATTTTGAAAAGCCGGCCAAACTCTATGTGACCGGCAACAAAATGACGATGCAGATTACCGTTAACCACAGCGCTTGGACAACGAAGTTCAAGGTGAAGTACAAAGGCAAAATCGTGGACACCAAGGTAATCAAGACCAATACTGCCAAAGATACGCGTGTTGTCCAATTCCCGGTCGCCGATCTGAACAATGCGATGATCTCGCAAATCCATGTCACCGTACCGTCTTACAGTTACGACCATGACTATACGATTCGCTTCAAATTCGATCGTAGCAGTCTGAAGAAATCCAAATAATGCAATGATCCATATCCCATCATACCTACCGAGGAGAGTGTTACTATGAATATTGCGATGAACCGTTCGACCAAATGGAACTTTAAAAATACCCTGCTGGCTGTTGTGCTGACAGCGCTGCTGGCCATGATTGTACTGCCTGTAAGTGCAGCTCACGCAGCGCTGGCCAACGGCACGTATTCCGTAGATTACAAAGTACTTGCCGATGGATCGACCAGTACATCCCGCCTGGACAGCTATGTGGTGAAGCCGGCAACCGTAACTGTAGCAAATGGTGTAACCAAAGCGCGCATCACAATCACCAGCAGCAATCTGATCACAGCGTTCAAAGTGGAACAAAATGGTCAACTGGTTGACGCTACTGTAGTTAGCACCAACACAGCGAACAACACCCGTGTTGTGGAGTTCCCGGTATCCAATCTGGATGCAACAGTAAACGCTTATGCCGAGATCAAAATTCCGGTAATCAATTACACAGGCAAATACAATGTAGACCTGAAATTTGACTCTTCCAACGCGGAGTAATGACGAGTTTCTTTATATAGAGAAACTACAGCTTTATTACACTACGCTTTGTAAGGTGGAATTGGGGAAAGAAGAAACGTAATTCAAACTGCACAAGAAGGAGAATGAATCCAAATGAATATGACAATGAACCGTATGGAAAAAGGAACATGGCTCAAAGCTCTGATGATCGCAATGATCGTAGCATTGATTGGCGCTCTGCTGGCACCGGGAGCATCCAAAGCGGAGGCAGCTATAGCGGATGGCACGTATCTGATCGATTATACTGTCTATGCCAATGGCACGAACAATGCGTCTTATATGGATAACTCCGAATATTCCAAAAAACCGGCTACCCTGATCGTATCCGGCGGCAAAGCCACAGTAAAAGTCACACTGAACCACAAAGACTGGATCAAATCGTTTAAAACACAACAAAATGGCACTTATGTAGCTGCTGCGTCGACAACAAGTGGTGACACGGTAACCTATACGTTCCCGGTGAGCAACCTGTCAAACAAAGTAAATGCCCAGATTCGTGTAGTCGTTCCTGCAGATGTAGCAGGTCAACCATATGACCATACGTACACTGTGCAGTATTTGTTTGATCAAGACAGTATCTAAACTAAAAAATACAAATAGGTAGATAGATGACTACTGCTTATCTGGGGCCGTATGGCTCCGGATAAGTCTATTTTGTTAACAGGGGGAGCATGACTTTGAAAAGGCGCTTTGCACCATATTTGATTACATGTATTGTTTTTGTGATGTTGTTCTCCATCGTTTCACCGGCACTGCCTTTGGCCTTCGCAGAGGAGAAGGGCGGCAGTGAAGCGAGCAGCGTAAGTACAGATACCTACGATGATTCTTCATCCGGTACGGTAAGCGAGAATACGTATGCACCGATTGGCGCACCGATCCACGTTCCTTCGCAGGACCCGATGAGCCTGTTTAATTATTCGACCGCTACTACGGCTACTTACAATACGTATGCAGACGGACAGTACACGATCGGTTACAAAGTCGTTCGTACCACAGATACGAGCAGAGAAGTGACTGCTTTCCGTGAAAGCTACGGCAATGCCGATCGTCCCGGTCGTATTATTGCCCAAAATGGTCACTACACATTCAGTTTCCGCGGTATCAATGCAGCAAGCTTTACCGACATCACCGCGACTCAAAGCAATCAGACCAGCATAGCGGTCTATACGCAGGAGACGCAGGCTGCAACCAATCATTCGGCAGCCAAGAACTACACGAGAGTCCATTTTGACGTCTATGATCTGAACAGTCCAATCACTCTGAATTACAAGTTCAATGATGTGGCAGGTTCGGGTTATTTGATACTGGATACATCGACCCTGACCAAAGACAACACGGGAGAAACGCCGTCCAATCCGGTAGACCCCGAGCTGGTTGAACCTGCAACAGGTACCCGGCAAACCCTGAACTACACCGTTCTCAAAGATGGCACAAGCGAGACATCCATGATGGACAGTTACATGCAAAAACCGGCTACCCTGGTGACGACAGCGGACAATAAACGCTATATCCAGCTGGGGATCAACAGCAGCAGCACGGTGACCGGGCTTCAGACCGATGTAAAGGGCTCGTATGTCGATGCAGGCATTATTGCTAAAGATACAGCCAACAATACACGTACGGTACAATTCCCTGCCGATGCTTTGACAACGAGCAATTCCAAAGTATCCGGCAAGGTACATGTTACGATTCCAGCTCTTAATTATGACAACTGGTATACCGTACAATTCCAATTCGACAACAGCAGTCTGATCGAAGAAACCGTATCAGATATTAACTATACCGTACTCAAAAATGGGACCGAAGAAACCTCCATCATGGATGGTTATATGAATAAGCCGGCCCAGCTGGTAACCAAAGGCGATCAACAGTATATCCGCCTGACCGTCAATAGCAGCAATCTGATCACGTCCCTGCAAACCAGACAAAATGGGACTTATACCGAAGTAGACACCCTTTCGGAAGATCATTCCCAAAATATGCGTGTTGTTCAATTCCCGATTGATGACGTATCACAAAAAGTAGATGCCTATACACATATCGTTATTCCCGGCATCGGGTACGACAACTGGTACTATGTACAGTTCAAGTTTGGCAGTGGCGTACAGGCGCCGCTCTACAAAAATGGCGATTACACGCTGAATTATAGTGTTCTGCATGCCACCAAAGACCAGCCTTCTTCGATGGCCAATTACTTTACCGCACCTGCTACATTTACAGCCAAAGACGGCCGGTATGATGTATCTTTTACCGTGAAAAGCAGCAGTATCGTAACCAGCCTGAAAACCGAGGTGGATGGCAAGCTCGTCGAATCGACAACGATTAGTCAGGATGCCGCCAATAATACACGTCAGATTCGATTCCAGGTAGCCAATCTGGACGATATTCTCAAAGCGCAGGTACATGTCAAAGCAACACCGACATACGAAGCGGATTACGCGATTCGTCTGAAATTCGATGCTTCCAGCTTGAGCCCGGTAACAACGGCGCCAAGTACAGGCACGATTGCAGACGGACAATATGATGTGAATTTTAACGTGTACAAAAATGGTACGAATGAAACTTCTGTTATGGATGGTTATACAGCCAAGCCGGCACAATTGATTGCCGATGCCGGCAAGTATAAAATTCGCCTGACACTGAAAAACAGTTCCTGGATTCCTTCTTTCCAAACCAAGGTGGCAGGCAAGCTTCAAGAAGCACCAACGGTGTCGACAGGCAATGATACGCGCGTTGTTGAGTTCGCGCTGGAAAATCCGGTACAAAAAGTGGAAGCCTATACCCATGTAGTAATACCGGCTCTAAATTATAACAACTGGTATACGGTCCAACTGCAATTTGATACTTCGGGGTTACTGCCGGATACGACCACTCCGGAGGTTCCGACGCCGGAGAATCCTGTACCGGAAGTTCCGACACCTCAGCAGCCTACCACACCAGACGGTATGGCTGACGGAACCTACAGTGCTTCCTTGACTGCCTACAAATACGGAACCAAGGACACATCCGTTATGGATGGCTATCTGGGCAAACCGGCAACCGTTATCAAAAAAGGCGGCAAATATGTGGTACAGGTACTGCTCAAAAACAGCAGCTGGATCAAAACGTTCAAAGTAGGCGGACAGGAAGCAGAAGTCATTTCCACTTCCGGTGATACCCGTATCGTACAGTTCACAGTGGCGGATCTGCCGCGCAAAGTAAAAGTAAACACCCATGTTATCGTTCCCGATCTGGTGATCGGTGGTATGGATTACGATCATACGTATGATGTAGATCTACAGGTAGGCTCGCTCACTTCGTATGAGGCACCAATATTATCCACGACAACAACTGCCGTTCCACTGGACTTTGCCAAGCTGGCAGCCGGCACGTACAAGCTGCCATTCAGCATCGTGATGCCGGGTATCGCTTCCGGTACATCCACTCCGCTGGAACGCTTTATGCCAAGCGATCAACCCGTTCAGCTGACTGTGGAGAATGACAGCCGCTATGTCACACTGACACTGAGCAACGGCAATAGGATCAAAACACTGCGTGTAAGCAGTAGTGATGGCTACAAAGATGCCGAAGTCATCAGCAGCGACGAAGCCAAAAATACCAAAACCGTCAAATTTAGCGTGTCCGATTACACCAAAAATGTACCGGCCCAGCTCGTAACGAACGGCGGTGTCAGCATCGCCAGCACATCAGCAGACAGCAGCAATGATACGGTATACGATTTTGAATTCAAATTTGATACAAGCGCTGTGACTGCAGACAGCAAAGCAACAAATGCAAGCAGCGATAAAGGCAATAACAATATTGCCGACGGTGATTACACCGCCACCTACCGTATTTTAAAAAATGGTACCGATACGGATTCTGTCCTGACACCGTATCTGGATCGAACCGCCCGATTGACCGCCAAAAACGGCAAAGTATATGCCACCGTGCATATTATGGACAACGAAGCAGTACCTGTGTTTATGACCGATCATGCAGGCAAATATACGGCACCGCAGATCGTTGCCCAATCACAGGATGGCAAATCCCGCACCATAACATTTGAAGTACCGAATCTGGACAGCAAACTCAGTATTTTCGCTCAAGCCCATCTGCCTTCCCGTTATATCCATAATGAGAAAATGGGTGGTCAGCTGCTTTTTGACCGTTCTACCCTGCAATCTGCAAGTGACAGCAAGCAATCAGTACCGACAGTCGCACCAACCAGCCCGTCCGCTACCGCCGGAGCAGTTCCGGTTGGAGAAATAACAACCGGCAGCAATCATTCGGACAATAACGCAAATAGTGCGGATAACACGAATAAAGCCAATAGCACAGCTACCCAAACGCCGACCGCACAGGTAGCAGCGCAGCAATACAGCATTGGCGTAAAAGTATACAAGGACAAAAGCAATGAGCTATCCGTGATGAACGACTATATCAAGCCTACAGCTACATTGGTAGAGGAAAACGGCCAGATGTACGCCGAGCTGACACTGAATAATAGCAGCTGGATGCCCGTTCTTCAGGTGCAGCAGGATGGGGTACTCCAGAACGTACAGAAGGTCTCTTCAACAGATAAAGGAAGCGTTGTACGCTTTAAGGTCGATAACCTGTCCGGCAAAATCAATGCCTATACCCATGTCGTTGTACCTGGCCTGATCATTGGCGGCGTACCGTATGACCACTGGTATAACGTACAGCTAAAATTCGATGAATCCACCAAAAAGGCCAAAAAAGAATAGAACTACACTGCCAATATGCACAACTGACTCTGCTTTAGAACAGCCGTGCATATTGGCAAAAGGATCATCGATCAACATCATACGGGAGCTATCAGGCATTATAGAAGCTCGCTTGCAAGTCTTGGTACATCCCGGTGCCAGGACTTGCAGGCATTTTGGCAAATAGTTAAATCATGGAGGGAAAAACGACGTGCATTTACCCAAACAGCAGCGTTCCCGTACAGCAGGTAGCCCTGGACGCATACCAGGCAGCTACAGACACATATCATGGAAATCATCTCGTCCAGTCATCTTGCTGCTTGTATTCATATTCATATTGTCCGGCTGTTCTTCGTCGGCAGGTACCATGACCACATCTGCAGCGCCGCAGGCGAATGCAGATGCCCAAGATCCGGCACGTATCGTTGCGACTACAGTCGCTATTACCGAGATTGCGAATGCGCTGGAACTGGATCTGGTTGGCAAACCGACCAGCAGCAAAAGCCTGCCAGATCGTTATGCCAGTGTACCGGACGTTGGTAATCCGATGAGCCCGGATATGGAAAAAGTACTGTCTTTGCAGCCAACCGACATTTTATCGGTCACTACGCTCAAGTATGATCTGGAACCGAAGTTCAAGGATATGAGCGTCAATGCCGAATTTCTGAATCTGGAAAGTCTCGGCAATATGGAAAAGGAAATCCGCAAGCTGGGCGAACGTTTTGACCGCACCAAGCAAGCCGATCAGGTTATCACTAAGCTGCAGGATAAAGTAAAACACATCCAGCAGCAGGTAAAAGGCAAGTCTTCCCCCAAAGTACTGATTCTGCTAGGTGTACCAGGCAGCTATCTGGTAGCTACCGAGAATTCATATATCGGGGATCTGGTTCGTATTGCCGGAGGTACCAATGTGGTGCAGGGAGAGAGTGTAGAATATCTGGCATCCAATACCGAGTATTTGCAGCAGTCCAATCCGGATATTATTTTGCGGGCTGCTCATGGTATGCCGGAAGAAGTAGTAAAAATGTTTGATGAAGAATTCAAAACAAATGATATTTGGAAGCATTTTAACGCGGTGCAAAAAGGACATGTATATGATCTGCCGGAGCCGCTGTTTGGCACAACAGCTAGTCTGAATGCCGATGCTGCACTGGATGAGCTGGTAAAAATGCTTTATCCGGCAATCTGATCATCATGGAAAGGAGCAAGTCATGATATCCAATATTCCCAAGCCGTCATTGTCTGCTGCAGCAGATGTTGCCGGGCAGCATCCTGTAGCAGATTATCCCCGCCAGCACCATAGACGGTTGTGTAGCTTTGTCGCTATCGGTCTGCTGCTAATCGGCGTGGTGCTGTTCTCGGCGATGACCGGCAGTCTCAAAGTAGGCGCAGTGCAGCTGATTCAGGGACTCTGGTCCGGCACCGATGCACAGGTAAATGTAGTGCGTGATCTACGCTTGCCGCGCATTATCGTGGCATTGATAGCAGGAGCAGCACTCGCTGTAGCCGGTGTGCTATTGCAGGCGGTGATGAAGAATCCGTTGGCGGATTCGGGGGTGATCGGCATTTCTTCGGGTGCTGCACTTATTTCGCTGATAGCTGTTACTGTATTTCCGGCACTTTATTTCTGGATGCCAGCCTTTTCTTTTCTCGGCGGCGCGCTCGCGTGGGCGATGGTGTACGGGTTCTCCTGGAAATCCGGACTTAATCCGGTACGGCTCATCCTGATCGGTGTAGCCGTGAACGCGATTTTCTCAGGACTCGGGCAATCGTTCAATTACCGCGGCAGCTATGCGGTGACCAGCATCAACCAGGTCACCACATCGACCCTGTCGATGAAAAAGTGGGTCGATGTCGAGGTGATACTCTGGTATGGCGGGATTGGACTCATACTGGCGCTGCTCGTTGGCACCTGGTGCAATTATTTGTCCTTGCAAGAGAAAACTGCCCGTAATCTGGGTCTTCATGTCACACGGGCGAGGCTGATAATCTCGGTTATCGCAGTTATACTTGCTTCCAGTGCGACAGCGATTGCCGGTGTGATCGTATTTATCGGTCTGCTGATTCCGCATATTGCACGTCAGCTGGTCGGTTCGGATCATCGCTGGCTGATTCCATTTTGTGCATTGTCCGGAGGACTGCTGCTGCTGGTAGCCGATACACTGGGACGTACGCTGCTCGCTCCGCAGGAAATTCCCGCTTCTATTATTATGGCTATTATCGGGGGCCCTTTCTTGATTTTCCTGATCCGAAGGAGTGATCGTATCCATGGACATTAAAGAAATCACCTTTTCCTATGATCGCAAAGTCGATCGTCTGCATCAGGTGAACGCGGAGATTCAGCCCGGCAGGATTACGACGATTATCGGTCCCAATGGCTGCGGCAAGTCGACTCTGCTGAATGTCATGTCCAGTAATGCAGTCCCTCGGCAGGGACAGATTATTCTGGATGGCCAAGACATCCGTCAGTACCGTCCCCGTGAACTTGCACGCAAGCTGGCTGTAGTACATCAGCAAAATGAAGCACCGGCTGATCTGACCGTGGAACAATTGGTTCGTTTTGGCCGCTTGCCGTACAAGACGCTGCTGTCCAGCCGCCGGGAAGAAGATGATCAGGCGGTAGAGTGGGCGCTGAAGTGTACTAATCTGGAAGAGCGGCGCTATCGTACACTGGATCAGTTGTCTGGCGGTGAACAGCAGCGGGTATGGATAGCTATGGCGCTGGCACAGCGTACACCGGTACTGTTTCTCGACGAGCCGACGACGTATCTGGATATGTACTATCAGCTGGAGATTATGGAGCTGATTGAGCGGCTGAATCGTGAGCATGGACTGACGATTGTGATGGTGCTGCATGATATCAATCAGGCGATTCGGTACAGTCATCATCTGATAGCCATGAAAGAAGGCCGGATTGTGATGAGCGGAGAGCCAAAACAGATTGTGACCGCCGAGCTAATCCGTTCTGTCTATGATGTGCATGTAGCCGTCCGGCAGGATGAAGAAGCGGGATTGTATGTGATTCCTGTCAGTGTACGTCAGCAGACACCCATAGAAGCTGGATAGCAGCTTGATCGATCCGAGTCTATTCGACGAAAAAGCCCTGTAACCCGATCGTCGGGATTACAGGGCTTTTTTTGAATAGGATATTATATCCAACGTTGATACGTGGATATGTAAACCGGGTAATAATCTTTCAAATACCAGCAGGTAAAACAGACGACCGAAATATATACGCTATACGTTGGGACTATCTGCCAATATGCAGCAGAATCCCGCAGATCTATCCAATCGTCAAGACTTATCAGGGAGGAATACAATCCTATGCCGAAGATTCGTTACGATAATATAGACAACGTCAGTATCGACAAGACACTCAAACAGTTCAAGCAATGGCGCGAAGATCGCCGCAAAAAAGCAACCAGGGATCGTTCTTATGTTGTCCCTCACAAAGAGCCGGAAATGGATTATTTGCATGCCAATCGGGAAGATGCTTCGATTACCTGGATTGGGCATTCCACCTTTTTCCTGCAATATGAAGGGTTGAATATTGTGACCGATCCGGTATGGGCACAGCGGCTGGCTTTTCAGCGTCGGATCGGTCAACCGGGAATTCCGATCGAAGATGTGCCGCCGATCGATATTATTCTGATTTCCCATTCGCATTATGATCACATGCATATCAATTCCATTCGCAAGCTGTATCGCAGCTCTACTACTGTTATTGTTCCGGCAGGACTGAAAGCCAAAATGGTTCGCAAAGGCTTTCATCGCTGTCATGAAATGCACTGGTGGGAGACATTCAAAGTAGGCGATGTGAATATTACTTTTGTACCGACCCAGCACTGGAGCCGCCGTACATTGCTGGATACGAATACGTCACACTGGGGTGGCTATGTTCTGGAGCCGGTGCATCATCCGGTGCTGCCGCAGGAACCCCATCATATCTGGAATACCGAACAGGACCCAACCGAGCCCAAGCCGGATGTTCCAGCCGTCACCGGCGATAGCGAAGCAGACGGATACATTCATGAGCCGCTGCCGCCTACGATTTATTTTGCCGGTGATAGTGGTTATTTCCCCGGATTCAGCGAGATTGGTCGCCGTCACAAGATTCATGTGGCGCTGATGCCGATCGGTGCATACGAACCTGAATGGTTCCTCAGTTCTCAGCATACGACGCCCGAGGAAGCTTTGCGCGCCTTTTGCGATGTCGGTGCCGAGACGATGATCCCTATGCATTACGGAACTTTCAAGCTAGCTGATGATACTGCCAAAGAGGCACTTGATCGCCTGGAAGCCGAGCGCCAGCGCCTGAAAATCGATTCGGAGCGTATCCGTGTACTTGGTTATGGCGAGACGCTGATCGTTCATGGTAATGCCGATGAAGAAGCAGACAGCGAAGACGAAGAAAATGTAATCTGATCTCCCATCTGACAGCTGGTTAGCAGGATAACCGGCTGTCTTTGCCGATTCGCTGGATCACAAATTTTAAATAAGAAAAGATAGTGGGAATAGTTCGATTACCCAAATTTGTGTGGTATACTATTGCCAACAGTAATTTCATGAAAATGAATACTGCCTTTTTTCATGAAATAAGATAAGTTTCATCACACAATACTTTATTAATGATAAGGATGGGTTGTATACATGATAAGTACTTCAGGTGTCACGCTGCGTTACGGTAAGCGCGCCCTTTTTGAAGATGTAAATATTAAATTCACGCCAGGTAACTGCTACGGTCTGATCGGTGCGAACGGTGCCGGTAAATCCACATTCCTCAAAATTCTGTCCGGTGAAGTAGAACAGAACGAAGGGGAAGTGCATATCACTCCGGGCGAGCGTATGGCGATCCTCAAACAGAACCAATCCGAATACGATGAGTTCCAGGTGCTGGAGACCGTAATTATGGGTCACAAACGCCTGTACGATATTATGAAAGAAAAAGATGCTCTTTATGCAAAAGAAAACTTCAGTGATGAAGACGGCATGCGTGCCGGCGAACTGGAAGCCGAATTTGCAGAAATGAACGGCTGGGAAGCGGAAGCCGAAGCTGCCGAGATGCTGAACGGTCTGGGCATCGACAACGAAATGCAGTATAAAATGATGAAGGAATTGAACGGTAACGAGAAAGTACGCGTCCTGCTCGCTCAGGCCCTGTTCGGTCACCCGAACATCCTGCTGCTGGATGAGCCTACCAACCATTTGGACATCGAATCTATTCACTGGCTGGAAAACTTCCTGGCTTCCTACGATGGCACTGTTATCGTAGTCAGTCACGACCGTCACTTCCTGAACACGGTATGTACGCATATCGCCGATATCGACTTTGGCAAAATCCAGATGTATGTAGGTAACTATGACTTCTGGTACGAGTCCAGCCAGCTGGCACTCCAACTGAGCCGTGAACAGAACAAGAAAAAAGAAGACAAGGTCAAAGAACTGCAAGCCTTTATCCAGCGCTTTAGCGCCAATAAATCCAAGTCCAAGCAGGCTACTTCCCGTAAGAAAATGCTGGACAAAATTACGCTGGATGATATTCGTCCATCCAACCGTAAATATCCGTTTATCAATTTCAAAGGCGAGCGCGAAGCAGGCAAACAGCTGCTGTTGATCGATGGTCTGAGCAAAACGATCGACGGCGAAAAAGTAATTAACAACCTGACGCTGACCGTCAACAAAGGCGATAAAATCGCTCTCGTGGGACCAAACGGTAACGTAAAAACTGCTTTGTTCCAGATCCTCATGGGCGAAGTGGAGCCGGATGAAGGAACGTACCAGTGGGGCGTAACTACTTCCCAGGCGTACTTCCCGAATGATAACTCCGCTTACTTTGATGGAGTAGACGAGACGCTGGTTGACTGGCTGCGTCGTTATTCCAAAGATCCGGATGAATCTTTCCTGCGCGGTTTCCTCGGCCGGATGCTGTTCTCCGGTGACGAAGCACTCAAAAAAGCAAGCGTACTGTCCGGGGGCGAGAAAGTTCGCTGCATGCTGTCCCGCATGATGTTGATGGGCGGTAACGTTCTGCTGCTGGATGAGCCTACCAACCACTTGGATCTCGAATCCATTACAGCACTGAATAATGGTCTGACTGATTTTGACGGGACTATCATCTTCACTTCCCATGACCATCAGTTCGTACAGACTATCGCCAACCGCATCATCGAGATTACGCCAAATGGCATTATCGATCGTATGATGAGCTATGACGAATACCTGGAAAGCAAAGAAATCCAGGAAATGCGCGAAAAAATGTATCCGGTACAAGTGTAATCCCGGATTACTTTCAGTAAAACCAAGCGGTTCCTTTGGGAGCCGCTTTTTTGTGTATTTTGATAGTGAGGGCTGCTGAGGAGGAGACGTTAATATTCTTGGCTCACAGTTGTGCTTATGATACATATAGCTGTAAGCAGACCTTAATCAATCAACTCACTCCACCCTAGATCCAACCTGACCCCAACAAATTTTGCGTCCGGGCAAAAATGTTAACCTTTATGCACAACGTTTCACCTGGCTTACTTGCTTTGCCCGGTGCTACAAGGTTTGCTTCAGGCTACAACGTTTGCCTTTCCCTACAACGTTTCTCTAGACCCACAATAAAACCGTTTGTTACGATGAACAGATGAAATGGGAAGCGGGCTATTGTACGGAGCGGTCTGCATAGGGAGGAACCAACAACATGGTGGATGTATATCAGAATATCAAGGAAGGCGAGCGCGGAGCATGGCTTAGTATTGTCACATATCTGATCCTGTCTGCATTCAAGCTGATTCTTGGTTATCTGTTTCTGTCGAGTGCGCTGCGTGCAGACGGGATGAATAATCTGACGGATATTGTAGCATCTGTCGCTGTATTGATCGGACTACGTATTTCGCGGAAACCGCCGGATTCTGATCATGCGTATGGACATTTCCGGGCAGAGACGGTTGCAGCGCTGATTGCTTCTTTTATTATGGCTATGGTAGGTATTCAGGTGCTGGTAGATGGTGTGGGCCTGTTATTCTCTGGACAGGAGCAGGCGCCGGAGCCTTGGCTAGCCGGTGTAGCTATGATTTGTGCAGTGATTATGTATGGCGTCTATCGTTATAATTTGAATTTAGCCCGGCGTACGAATAGTCAGGCACTGATGGCAGCTGCCAAAGACAATCTGTCTGACGCAATGGTCAGTGTGGGCGCTGCAATAGGCATTATCGGTTCCCAGCTGGGTATGCCCTGGCTGGATATTGTTGCAGCGCTGGTGGTAGGCCTGCTGATCTGCAAAACCGCCTGGGATATCCTGAGCGATTCGATGCACCGTCTGACAGACGGTTTTGACGAGCAAGAATTGCCGGGACTGCGTGAGACGATTGCTTCTATTGAAGGAGTAGAGAATATCAAGGATATCAAAGCCCGCATTAATGGCAGCCAGACACTGGTCGATGTCATTATCGAAGTCTCTCCCGAGCTGACAATTACGGAAAGTCACCATATTAGCGATAAAGTTGAAGCTAGGATGGCAGAAGTGCATAATATTCATTATGTGCATGTACATGTAGAGCCGAGAGAAGTCTGAGCAGATCGTAAGAAGTCTTTATTTTTATAATCAAAAGAAAAAATGATTACAGGAAATAAGCTTACTCGGCATTGGTTCTTCAGCTCTCCAGCGTACAGGATCGAATGGAAAAGAGGGTTATATTGTGGACGAATCATCAGGTTCCGGACGGCATCACAGGCGTTTTCGCTGGAAATGGGTGCTGGTTGTTTTTGTTATTCTGCTGGTTATTGCGGCAGCCGGGGTCGCTTGGCTGGCATGGATGGTAGCGCCGCAGCGTCATCCAGGCCTCGATTATACAGAGCTGGATACAACCGCCAAAATACAGACCATGATCCAGCAGAAGCGATTGGAGATTACGCTCAGTCCGCAGGAATTCAATCAGCTTGCCCGCAAAGAGCTGCTGGATCATCAGGAAGATTATCCGTCAGGACTGCATATCCAGGGAGCCGACTTTACATGGAAAGGAAATATGGTCCAGGCCGATCTGACAGGAGATTATCTGGGCATTCCGTTTGGAGCGCTGCTGGATTTTGATGCCCGCTTGCAGGACAACCAGCTGGTCCTCACCCATCAGCATACTACGGTACGTCATGGACAATGGGCAGGAGCACTGCTGGAGCCTGTAGATATCTCGCTGACCAAGTATTTTCCGGCTATTGTAGAAGTAAAGCAAATGGAGTTTGGCGAAAATGAGATTAAGGTCCGGTTCCGCCTGGATTTACTCAAGCTACCCCGATTACTGATGCGTTAAACATACATCATGAGATACAGCAGGTTACTTTTTCGCAGCCTATATATCTATATAATTCATAAACAAAGCCAAAAGAGCCTTTCTCCCGGAGAGAAAGGCTCTTTTGGCCGATAAGACATTATCTGAACCGCAGCCGTGCTCATCCCTGTACACCATACTTCAAAGGATGAGAGAACGGTTAATAGGTTCGTCTGCGTCCTGTAAACAGACTGATCACGAACAGTACCAGGAACAGGAAGAACAGTACCTTGGCAATGGTTGCTGCTGCTTCGACGATACCAAAGAATCCGAATACGCCTGCAACAATAGCAATAATGAGGAAAAGAATAGACCATTTCAACATGAATATCACCCTTTCTGTTAGGAATATGAAGTTGCTGGATTTTTGATCTGTCATCACGTCATACAGATCGTATGGAATTAGTTACTTATTAATTAGTAAATGTACCTTAACCGTGCCGTTATGCGTTGAAACAGAAGCTGTTATATTTACGTGAACGGGAGCTGCTTCTGTTTCGGTCGCAAAACAGAAGGGTAGTTTATGAATAACATCCTGAAAAAATGTGAAACCAAAACATTCATTGTTGAAAGAGAGGGTAAATTATGAACATTGTTATCAGTATCAGTGTAGCGATCGTTGCTATCGCATTCGCAGTACTCGTTGTATTCCTCGTTAAGACCCTGTTATCCGCCAAGGATTCGCTGGATAATGTATCCGCAACCTTGAAAGATGTACAAAAGACAATGGAAGAACTGACATACGAAGTGAAACAGACAATCCGCAATGTCAATGATATTACAGGAGATGTCGAACATAAGTTGCAACAGGTTGATCCGGTTGTAGAATCCGTTAAAAACCTTGGCGTGGTGCTGAGTGAAATCACGGAGACTGTAAAAGACCTGACGCTGAAAACCAAAGAAGTATCCGGTACATTGTTTGATCGCGTGAAATTTGCCACTGGCAAATCCGAGCATTCCAGCAATGCACATTCTATGGTAACAGCTTCTACACCAGAAGATCGTACCCTGCAATCCTACTCTGCTACATATGACAAAAACGGTCATAATAATGGCGCATGGTTGAACTGGGTAGACACCGCAGTAAACGTATGGCAGAAATTTCGCAAAATCCCAACGAAGTAACATCAGCTAATTAATCTGCTGCTGATAATCTCGACACGACCAATGGCGACACGACGATTTCATGTGTAAACCGATAGAAAGGGTGAGACGATGCTTACTTACATGATGTTACTTGCTGGAATATTGTCCCCTTACAACGGTTCTGCCCAGGTATCTGATGCACCGTTACAGCCAGTCGTAGCTGTGCAATCTGCTGAGTATGCCGCAATGCCGGCCGATAACAGTATCCATACCGCTTCCATAGCGTCTGCAACCGAATCCGTATATGAAGAACCTGATACTCCGGATACACTCAGCTACCATACCCTGAACGGCGTATCCCTCAGCGATAGCCGCGCAGAACTGCTGGATAAAAAGGGTGAACCGCTCCGTCAGGTGAAGACGGATGCCGGCTATACGGAATACGAATATGACGATGTGAAAGTAGGCATGATGGGAAATCACATTTATTATGTAAGTGTGCCTGCTCATGCCGGATCACTGACACTGGACGGTCATTCGCTTCGCTTGAACAAGCAGGCGATCACCAGTGAGCTGGGAGAACCGGATTTCACAGCAGAAGACGGGGAAGGTTACAATAACGACTTTTACGCTTTCAAAGTCTTTACCAAACCCGGCACAGACGAGATTGTTAGCGCAGATATTTTCGATACCTTATCTGAATAAAGTGTAGTTTACAAAAAAAGATGTTTCAAACATGTTAGATGAGGGTAAATGCTATATTGACTATCTTGTGGGAGCAGGTGAGTAACATGAATCCGACCAATGCCAAGCCATACGCCAAGATTGTAGCCAATGGCATACAGGCTGTAGAAGTCGTGAAGGAGCTGCAAAGTACAGGTTATGGGTTTGATGATATCTATGTACTGGCGCATCAGCAGGACGTGACAGCCAAGATTGCCGAGACAGCAGGCGCACAGGAGATTGGACTGAAGGAAGAAGGCATGTTTGACTCATTAGCCAACCTTTTCCGTTCACGTGGTGATGAACTGCGTTCCAAAATCACTTCGTTCGGGTTTACCGACGCGGAGGCAGAATTTTACGAACAGGAACTGGATCAGGATAAAGTCCTTATTATAGCCAATCATAAATCCTAAATTATAAAAGGCTGCATGTAGCTAAAGACAAAGAGGTTGTATCAAAATCATATAACCGTTGTCCCCGCTAGGGCCTAGATTTGTAAGGAAAATGCCTTCAATTCCACTTCCATGGTGGAGTTGGAGGTTTTTTGACGAGTTTTTGATACAGCCCCTTTTTGGATAAAAATAACTGTTGGCTTATAATGAAAATAAGGTATATGAATCCGCTTCATGAAATAAGGGAATGAGGAGAAGTTATGAATATATTAATTGTTGATGATAATCCGACCAATGTCATTATTATCCGTGAGATTCTGAAAAGAGAACAATATACCAATATCGTTACTTCCGCTTCGGCCAAAGAAATGTTCGAACATCTCGGTCTGGGCGAGCCTGACGCGATAGCGCGTGCCAAAGCCAATTCCTTTGATCTGATTCTGCTGGATATGATGATGCCTGAAATGGATGGCATCGAAGCCTGTCGGATTATCCAGCAGCATGAGCTGCTCAAGGATATTCCTATTATTATGGTAACGGCAGTAGGCGATTCCAAAAAGCTGGCGGAAGCATTGGACGCTGGCGCAATGGATTATGTAACCAAGCCGATCAACAAAGTAGAGCTGCTGGCCCGTATGCGTCTTGCTCTTCGTCTCAAGCACGAGAAAGACTGGCATAAGGAAAGAGATCAGCATATTCAGGACGAACTCAAGCTGGCCAGTCTAGTGCAGCATGCCGTACTCAGTACACCGATCCATGATCCTTCTTTCCAGATTCAAGCACTGTACAAGCCTTCTTTTGAGCTGGCAGGTGATCTATATGCCTGGTATCCGCTCGGCGAAGGACGATATGGCGTTATTCTGCTCGATATGATGGGACATGGTATATCCTCATCGTTGTTCTGCATGTTTATCGCGTCGGTGCTCAAGGATACAGTCACTACCTATGTGGAACCGGAAAAAGTAATTCAGGAGCTGAATCGTCGTTTTAATCAGCTGCATATCGAGAATCAGCTGGTGCAATATTACTTTACAGCGATCTATCTGGTAGTCGACACCAAGTACAAACGGATCGATTATGTCAATGCCGGACATCCCCCGGGTCTTTTCTTTGATGATAATGGAGAAGTGACCCGGCTCAGTACCAGTACGTTCCCGGTAGGACTGTTTGACCGGATTGAAGCGGAGCCCCGCAGTTTCCATTATGAAGGAGACGGACATCTGGTACTGTATACGGATGGTCTGCTTGAAGCGGTAGAAGGAGATCAGGAAGTGCAGCTCAGTTTCCTGATTGATCAGCTGAAATCCAATCATCATCTGGATAAAGAAAAAATCGAAACGGTATTTTTTGAAGCTGCTGCACCTGCAGATCGGGATGATGATAAGTGCCTGGTGTGGATTTCACTCAATGAAGGAGCGGACAATTAATGAAGCTAAGAACAAAGCTGGTCCTGGGGTTCAGTGTCATCATTTTATTATTGATGACGCTGGGCTTTATTACGTATGACCGGATGAATTATATGAATGAACAGCTTGATAAAGTATACCAGGAGCGCTATCTCAAAGTACGTTATTCGACAGATGTCCGCTCAGAAATGAACGTAGTCGCTCGCGAAGTAGCCAATATGCTGCTTAGCGCTTCTGCACAGCCTATCGAGAAAAGCCGGGCAACGATTGAGCAGAATATTAGCAGTGGAGAAAATAATCTCAAACTGCTGAGTAGTTCCGCCAATTCGCCGGAAGAGAAAAAGCAGATTGAGACTGTAATCTCCAACTGGCAGATCTTCGTAGATTATTCCCGCCAGCTAACTTCGCTTGTAGCCGGTGACCAGATTGCGGCTGCGAACAATTATCGTACCCAGGTAGGACTGGATGCGCAGACCAATCTGAATCAGAGTATCTCCGATCTGGCGGAATACCAGGATAACGCTATCGACAAGGAAATTGCAGAAGCCAATGCCGCGTATCAAAATTCGATTCGCATTACGACCTATGTCATGCTGGCTGGCGTGGTTCTGAGCCTGCTGGTTATGCTGTGGATCGTACCAAGCATCAGCAAAGGATTGGGAACGGTCTCCCTGATGATCAAAGGATTCTCGGAAGAACGTTTCGGCGTAATCCGCCGTATCAAGGTCAAGTCCAAGGATGAGATCGGCGATGTAGCCAGAGTGTTCCAGCAGATGGCCGAAGATTTGCAGGAAAAGCGCCATATGGAAGAGCAGTATCGTCAGGCGCAGGAAGATCAGTCCTGGCTTGATTCCAATACCGCGCGCATTACCGAATTGCTGCGGGGTGTCAATACTCTGGAACAGAGTGCACAGACGTTTATTAATGAATTTGCTCCGACACTGGGTGCCCATTTTGGAGCGATATATCTGCGTACCAATGAAGCAAGCGATAAAATTATGCTCAAAGCAGCCTATGCTGCTGATGGTGAATTATGTTCCAAAAAAGAAATTCGTATCGGTGAAGGGCTGACCGGGCAATGTGCTGCCGATCAGAAGCCGATTGTACTGGATCAGGTACCCGAAGGATATATTCCGGTCAATTCCGGACTGGGCTCGGGCAAGCCGCAAAGTGTACTTATTTATCCGATAATGTTTAATGATGAGCTACTGGGCGTAATTGAGCTGGCTTCGCTGCGTAATTTTGCATCGCTGCAGAGACAGCTGCTTCACTTACTTACCCAGGATCTTGGCATTATTATCAATAATATTAATCGTCGTCTGCATGTCGAAGAGTTGCTGCGTGAATCCCAGGCACTGACCGAGGAACTGCAAAGTCAATCCGAAGAGCTGCAGCTGCAGCAGGAAGAACTGCGCCGCTCCAACGAACGTCTGGAAGAGCAGACCGAGGAGCTCAAGCGCTCCGAAGATATGCTGCAGCGCCAGCAAGAAGAGCTGGAGCATTTCAATAACGAACTGATCGCCAAAACGCGAGAACTGCAGGAGCAGATTCAGCACGTGGAGGAACAGAACGAAGAGATCGAGCAGAGCAAGCATCAGCTGGAACAACAGGCGATGCAGCTCGCAGTAACCAGCAAATACAAATCGGAGTTCCTGGCGAATATGTCTCATGAACTGCGTACACCGCTGAACAGTCTGCTGATTCTCTCCCAGCTGTTAACCGAGAACAAGGATGGCAATCTGACCGATAAGCAAATGGAATACGCAAGTACCATCTATATGTCCGGAGCGGATCTGCTCAAGATGATTGATGAAATCCTCGACCTCTCCAAAGTCGATGCCGGCAAGATGGAGATTAACCGCGAAGCCGTACCGGTGACCAATCTGGAGTCCTTTGTAAATATGAACTTTGCGCCGGTAGCAGCAAAAAAAGGAATAGATCTGCTGATTAATATCGGCGAACAGATGCCGGAAGCCATTGTAACCGACGAGCATCGCGTCAAGCAGGTACTGCGCAATATGCTGTCCAATGCATTCAAGTTTACGGAAAAAGGCTATATCGAAATGAATATTGATCAGGCAGATCCGGGCGAATTGCCATCTTACCTGAACAGGGAGCAAGCCTTTATCGCGATCAAGGTGATCGACAGTGGTATCGGTATTCCGCAGGACAAGCTGGATCTGATCTTCGAAGCCTTCCAGCAGGTAGACGGCACAACCAGCCGCAAATACGGCGGTACCGGTCTGGGCTTGTCTATCAGCCGCGAGCTGGCCCGTCTGCTGGGCGGAGGCATTACAGTTGGCTCCGAAGAAGGCAAGGGAAGTACATTCACCCTGTATCTGCCCAAGCTGGTTCCATCTGCGTCCGATGGAGCAGAGACCAATACAACAACCAAAACAGGCATGGGTGTAGAACAGATCAGTCCGGCCTATATGTCAGCTGATTTCACCGACCAGGTGCTGCAGCGTTCCTCGGCACGTGCGACCAATCGCAAGCCGGTCACAGAGTCGGAATCGGCCGTTATTCCGCAGCCGCTTGCCGATGATCGTGACCAGATTAGCAAGGATGACAAAGTGCTGCTGATTATCGAGGATGATCCCAACTTTGCCAAAATCCTGATGGATATGGCCAGAGATCGTGGATTCAAAGCTCTTGTAGGGATGCAGGGGGATACCGGTCTGCATATGGCTAAGACGTACAAGCCTGATGCTATCATCCTGGATATCCAGCTGCCGGTTATCGATGGATGGGCGATTCTCAGCGAGCTAAAAAGCAATGCCCACACCCGTCACATCCCGGTACATGTCATCTCTGTTATGGACGATGTCAAGCAGGGACTGATGATGGGAGCTATCGCCTATCTCAAAAAACCATCCAGCAAGGAAGCGCTGGAAAAAGCCTTCTCCCATCTGGAATCCTATACTGAGCAGGGGCTCAAGCAGCTGCTGATTGTAGAGGATGACGAGATTCAGCGCCAGTCTATTATTGAATTGATTGGTCATGATGATGTCTCCATCACCGCAGTCTCGACAGGCAAGGCAGCATTGGAAGAACTGGATAGCAAGCGTTATGATTGTATGGTACTGGATCTGATGCTGACCGACATGACCGGCTTTGAACTGCTGGACCGGATTCGTGACAATCACCAGCTCAAAGATCTGCCTATCATTATTTATACGGGCAAGGATCTGGATACCAAGGAAGAGACCCAGCTGCGCAAATATGCAGAATCCATTATCGTCAAGGATGTTAAATCACCGGAACGTCTGCTGGACGAGACGACTCTTTTCCTGCACCGGGTAGAAGCCGATCTGCCGGAAGACAAACGTCGTATTTTGCAGAAGCTGCATAACAAGGAAACCTTGTTCGAAGGCAAGCGGATTCTGCTAGTGGATGACGATGTCCGTAATGTATTCGCCCTGTCCAGTGTGCTGGAAGGATACCGGATGGAAGTTACATTTGCCGAGAATGGACGCGAAGCGATCGATATTCTGAATCAACAGGAATTTGATCTGATTCTGATGGATATGATGATGCCGGAGATGGACGGATACGAAGCGATGCGAATTATTCGTCAGATGCCAGAGTACGATAAATTGCCGATTATTGCGCTTACTGCCAAGGCGATGAAAGATGATCGTTCCAAGTGTATAGAAGCCGGAGCCTCAGATTATGTCAAAAAACCGATACAAACGGACCAACTTTTATCATTAATGCGTGTTTGGTTGTATTCGTAGAGCACAAAAGTGGGTAAATGATTTATAATGTTAAACGTTGGCGATTTATCTGTGTATCCAACACACCGCCAATTCGGATTTAAATGGATCGTGTTGATCCTTATTAATGACTAATGATCAAGCTAAAGAACAGAACGACCATATACGATTGACGCACTTGCACAAACGTTGAGAAGCCGGTTGCACGATTCAGTGAACCGGCTTTGTAACGAATACGAATCACGTACAGTTTACAAGGAATCGGGGCTGAAAAGATGACACCGACGGATCATGAACAAATACAGAACAATTCAAACTCGCCCCAGGGGGAAGGTCAGATTATTACGAATCTCGCAGAACGCGAGAATATCGAAATCGATCTGCTGCTGGAAGGAGTACATCGTTTGTACGGATACGACTTCCGTAATTATGCGCGTGCTTCGCTGACTCGCAGAATATGGCATCATGTCCATGCGGAGAATCTCAAATCTGTCTCGGCTCTTCAGGAAAGAGTGCTGCATGACCGTTCCTGCTTTGAACGGTTTGTACAGAACCTGTCGATCCCGGTGACAGAGATGTTCAGGGACCCGCAGCTGTTCCGTATGTTCCGGGAAAAGGTCATTCCACTGCTGCGAACCTATCCGTATATCCGGATCTGGCATGCAGGCTGCTCCACGGGAGAAGAAGTTTATTCGATGGCTATTCTGCTGCATGAAGAAGGTCTGCTGGACAAAGCACGTATTTATGCGACCGATATGAACAATCGTTCATTACAGCAGGCACGCGAAGGCGTATTCGGGATTGACCGTATGCAGCTGTATACCAAAAATTATCTGGAAGCCGGCGGAACCCGCTCTTTTTCCGAATATTATACAGCCAAGTACCAATCTGTTATTTTCCAGCCATTTCTTCGCAAACATATTATTTTTGCGGAGCATAATCTGGCTACAGACCGCTCGTTCAACGAGTTTAATGTAATCCTTTGCCGAAATGTAATGATTTATTTTGATGATAAACTCCGTGAACGTGTTCATGGATTGTTTCATGAGAGTCTTAGCCGTTTCGGTATTCTGGTGCTGGGCTCCAAGGAGTCCATGCAATTCACCGGCTACAGTGATTCGTATGAACCGCTGGATCGACTGGAAAAGGTATACCGGAAAATTAACTAGAGAATGTAGGGGGATACCATGAGGTTTCATGAACCGATTCATATCTTGCTGGTAGATGATCGACCTGAAAACTTGCTTGCCCTGGAAGCCGTTCTCGAGAGCGAACGTTATAATCTCGTCAAAGCGACTTCAGGGGAAGAAGCGCTGCGCTGTCTGCTCAAGGATGAATTTGCTGTTATTATTCTGGATGTTCAGATGCCGGGCATGGATGGCATCGAGACCGCCAAATTGATCAAAGCCCGTGAGAAAACCAAAGAAATTCCGATTATTTTTGTATCTGCCAATAGCAAGGAAGCCGAGCATCTGTTTGCCGGATATTCTGCCGGTGCTATTGATTACATGGTAAAACCGTTTATTCCACAAATCCTGAAATCCAAGATTGAAGGATTTGTTAATATGTATCTGACCAATAAGCGTCACAAAACGCAATCGATGCTGCTGCAGCAAAAAACGCTTGAACTCGAAAAAATGAATCAGGAACTGGTTCGCGCCAAGGAAGCTGCCGAGATTGCAGCCAAAGCCAAAACCGAATTCCTTGCGATGATGAGTCATGAAATCCGTACGCCGATGAATGGGGTTATCGGTATGATCGATCTACTGATGGAGACCGATCTTCAACCTGAACAAAAGGACTATGCTGAGATTATCCGCAGCAGTGCAGATACGCTCGTTATGGTCATTAACGATATTCTTGACTTTACCAAAATGGAGTCAGGCAAAATGGAATTGGAAGAACATCCTTTTTCACTGGAGAATTGTATTGCCGAAGTGTTTGGCCTGTTTTCGGTCGAAGCTGGCAAAAAAGGTCTGGAACTGCTGTACCGGATAGGGGACAATGTACCGGGTTATCTGTTCGGCGATATGGCGCGTCTGCGTCAGGTATTGATTAATCTGACTGCCAATGCGATCAAATTTACCGAGCAGGGCGGCGTTTACCTGGAGGTAGAAGCGGTAGGTCAGCATGATAATCGTCTTGAACTGGAGTTCAAAGTCAAAGATACGGGAATCGGTATTGCTCTAGAGAAACGGGAGCAATTGTTCCAGCCATTCTCGCAGCTGGATTCGTCCATGACGAGAAAGTATGGCGGAACCGGACTTGGACTGGCCATTTGCAAAAACCTGGTACAAATGATGGGCGGAGATATTCGCCTGGAATGCAAAGAGATGGAACCTGGTGAAGGAGCGGTATTTGCCTTTAGCATCCGTGTAGGTGAATACACGGTTGAAGAGACGGAAGTAGATGTGGTAGAGGAAAGACCGATAAATCTACTTCAAAAGAGCGGCTCCATTCCCCGCATTCTGATTGTAGACGACCATCCGATCAATCAGAAGCTGATGGTTAGTATGCTCAATAGACTCGGTTACGAGCCGGATACTGCAGATGACGGAGATGAAGCGATTCGGATGGCTTCTGCCCAGACGTATGATTATATCTTTATGGATGTACAGATGCCTAATATTGACGGACTGGAAGCTACGCGGATTATACGCGAGCTGGGGAATGGAGAACGTTCGGTCATTATTGCAATGACTGCTGATGTGATGGAAGGTATCAAAGGACGATGCTTTGCAGCAGGCATGGATGATTATATAAGCAAACCGGTCAAAATGAGTAGCGTAAAAGCAATGATGGAACGTTATGCATTGGAATTATCACGGTATGAAGCCAAAAAAACGGTATATTGATCATTCGTATGTGATAACCGAATTAACATATAATGCGCAATAAGGTCTTGCTGCCACTGGCGGAAAAGGCTAGATTTGCGCTGCCCCTGCTAAAGTTGTTATAACAACTAAAAATTGTATATACTATAAAAAACAGGATATAATCAAAATCAGTTCTCCAATCGGTTATGCTTGCTATGTTTCAGAGGATAACGGATTGGGTTATTAGTAAAGAAACCATTGTTCAGGGGAGAATGTCTATGACTACTAACAAAAACGAAAAATTTAATGCAGTGACCCAACTCGAAGAAGGCGCATGCACTGTCTTTTTAAGCGGGGAAATGGATTTATCGGTAGCGCCTGATTTTCGTCTGGTTATGGAGCCGCTTGTAGGCGACGCTGGCCAGGATCTGATCGTAAACATGAAAGACCTGAAATATATTGATAGTACAGGTATCGGTATCCTACTTTCTATCCTCAAAGCACGGCACGGTATGAATGCCAGCTTTACTGTTGAAGAGGTTCCTCCACAAATTCAAAAGCTGTTTGAAATGACCGGTATTGCCAAGTTTTTTGCCCCTCAGGAGAACTCCCACTAGGAAAGGATCGAACATAGCATGAAAGCTGATACTCAAAAAGTAATACTTAATTTACCTGCAACCGCAGAGTTTGTAGATGTAGTACGATTAAATCTGTACGGAATTGCTTCCAAAATGGGATTTTCATATGAAGATATTGAAGATATGAAAGTGGCCGTATCCGAAGCTTGTAACAATTCCGTGCTGTATGCCTATGGGCAAAATGATGGACATATTGATGTAACGTTCGAAATTGGTGAAGAAACGTTATCTATTACTGTCGAAGACGAAGGGGAGAGCTTCGAAACAGTAAAAGGTGGCGGAGAAGAAAGCACACTGCATGACAAAGATCTGAATGATGTTCAGATTGGCGGACTTGGCTTCTATCTGATGCAAGCATTGATGGATGATGTAAGCATTGAGAATGTAGCTGGTCAAGGTACTCGCGTTGTCATGTCCAAAAGCCTTGCTCTAAGCGAGGAAAGAGTATGAGTGAAAGAGTGACTCCCCCCGAATCGATGGACGAGGCGATCGGCCTGATCTGGGAGTATCAACAAACAAAAGACAATGACATTGCGACCGTACTGATCAAAAAGTATGAGCCGATGGTCAAGATGGCTGCGGGTAAAATTGCCCGTAACCGCCCGGACCTGTACGAAGACTTGTACCAGGTCGGTCAAATGGCATTGATTCGTCTTTTGCAACAGTATGATATTTCTCTGGGGATTCCCTTTGAACCATATGCCATGAAGAGTATGATCGGGCATATGAAAAACTTTTTGCGCGATAAATCGTGGTACATACAGGTTCCGCGCCGAATCAAAGAAAAGGGAGCCCTGGTTCAGCAGGCGATCGACGAATTGACGGTCAAGCTGGAACGTTCCCCTAGTGTGCGGGAAATTGCCGGTTTTCTGGAACTTTCGGAAGAGGAAACCATTGAAGTCCTGGCAGGACGCGAATGCTATCATTACGTATCTCTGGATTCGCCACTGTCTCAGGAAGAAAGTGCGGCTACACTGGGTGAATTAATCAGTGCAGACGTAAATGATTACGATGCAGTAGAGAAGCGGATGGATCTGCAGCAGGCTCTTAGCCAGCTGAAGGAGCAGGAACAAAAAGTACTGCTGCTTGCCTTCCAGGAAGGTCAATCCCAACGTGCGATTGCACAAAAACTGGGTGTATCCCAGATGAGTGTATCGCGTATCCAGAAACGCGCTACGGAGAAGCTTAAGCAAATTATGTCTAACGCTTCATCATCGGGTTAATGTTGCACATGTACAAGATTAAATTGTCGGATATGGCAATTGACTGAGGTATGCTTTGATTCTCCGGATGGAGGTTAAAGCATACCTTTTTTAATTTACTGTTTTTAATTCACTTTTGTGTTTTATAAGGTGCAGGATTTGAAGTGTAAGTGTAAGTGTAAGTGTAAGTGCGTTTGCTGTTCTATTGGGTGCTTGGACTTGAATTTGAAGAAAGGCTGTAAATGAAAGCGAGGTGGATGTAAGATGGTCCGCTCCGAAATTGGATTAGTCTCCTGCCCCTATTTAAGATCAGATATCCTGAATATCCGCTTGCAGCGGAGGATATCCGATCTTAAATAGGGCCGCTTCGCTGCTGGAGTCTAATTCCAATTCCTTCGCTCAGAGATTGGAATACATTTTTTTCTCTAAAGAAATCTGAAAATCGAAATCTAAACTCTAAAATCTAAAATCCAAAAGTAATAAAGGATTTTGGATTTCATCTTTGTTTTGTAACGATAGCTCAATAGCACTAAGCATGTTTTCAAAAGAAGTCTGCGCAAACAGCAGAGCGGAGGAGAGGGAATCGTTCCAAAGGCCGACATTTAAGATTGGATATTTACCGATGAAATCGGTGATTCAAAATATCCAATCTTAACCGGAGGCCGCCGGAATGATCCCTTTCCGTAGCGGTTGATGCATCAGCATACTAGCGACATAGCAGGAGATAGTAACTCTTAATCCGTATCCTGTATCATTTGCCCTGTTGCAATCTAATCCTGTTGCAGCAGCCTGGTTACATATACAAGTTCACCATCAGTCCCGGTTAGAAAGTACAGTTCCATCTTTGAACAAGAAAATCCCCGTGCGCGGATAAAGGATAACCTAACGTATCTTTTATCCACGCACAGGGATTTTGATAAAGGAAATAATGCAAATTTGCTTCTGTTACCCTTTGCCACCGCTGGTATCGGTACCTTGGGAAGCTTTTACATAATCGAGAATTTGACTGATATAATCACCGATTAATGGCAGCGAGACCATCTGGCTTAGGATAAAGGCGAGCAGGGCCAGGATGACGATGGTACCCAGCGATAGACCGAGTCCTCGTGCAGTACCGGCAATGAAGTTGGTGATCAACCGGCGGCGTACGCTGCTGTAGTTTTCGATGATGTCTTTGATCTCTGCCTTGTCCAATGCTTTGGTCAGCTGGTCAAGGCGTTCATTCAGACGTTTCACTTCATGACGCAGCTCGAATGGATGCTCCCGCACATTATCCGGGGGTGGAACCACTTCAGGGGAGGTAGGTGATAACTCTTTGTCTTTGTCAGCCATGGAATTCCCTCACTCTCATATGAATTCGCCGCATCGGGCATAAAAATAGCCGACTGCAATGAGCCGGCTATTTTGGTCAATCCAGGTTATATTAGCGTTTGTTGTTGGAGTTGAAGTTGTTGTTTGTCGATGGGTTGGAACCCGTTGTAGTAGAACCTGGTGTAGTGGACGATGTTGTCGATCCTGTTGTAGAACCTGTGCTGGAAGAACCAGTCGAATTACTGGATCCTGTAGAGGTAGAAGAACCGGAACCGGACGAAGTCAGCGGTTTGGAATCCTTTTTCACATCTTCAGCAGCTTTGCTTACTTCTTTGGCTACATCTTCTTTAGCATCTTTTATATCTTCAGCGATATTTTTGGAAGCTTCAGCAACATGTTTTACGATGTTATCTTTGGCTTCTGCTTTTTCTTGATCGGCAGACTCGCCTACACCGATTGAAGATTTGGCTTTACCGGTCAGGTCAGTAGCTTTGGTAGCGACTGTCTGTGCGATTGTTGTTGCTTTGTCGCCTACGACGCTTGCCAGTTCTACCGTTTTGTCACTGATCAGGCCAGCTGCTTGCATCGTCTGATCGGATACAGTGCCGTATACGTTTTTGGTTTTTTCACCGGCTACAGCCAGTTTGTCGGACAGATCACTGCGCAGTTCGCGTCCCGGTTTTGGGGAGAAGAGCAGTGCGGCAGCGGCACCGATCAGGCCACCGATAAATACACCTTTCAAAAATGTGGAACCGCTTTGCATTGGATACTCTTTTTCTGCTTCGTTCATAAAAAATCACTCCTTCAATATAGTGTAGGTTGCGTGTAATAGCGTACGGTTCTGCGACTAGAGCCGAAGAGCCAGCCATATCATATCAAGTGAAGCTTCTCTGGGAGTATTAAGTATTATGTTGCAGCTTACCATAAGTATGGCTTATATCATGCTTGTCTGAAATCAGGATGCTCTGTGGAGCAGTCGGGATAACAGTCCAAGCAGAAAAACGAAAATTGCAGTTCCCAGAATAGCCGGGATAATCGCAAAATCACCGACATTCGGGCCAAAGTCACCAAACAACAGGGCGCCCAGCCATGCTCCTACAAATCCGGCAATAGCGGCTCCTATAATACCGCCAGGCATCGCTTTGCCTGCGAGCGCGTTACCGATCAGGCCGATAATAACGGCGAGCACAATACTGATAATGATTCCCCACATGCAGATCGCCTCCTTTACATTACGCTACGCTAGTCCATTTCAGCTGAAGGCACGTAACCATTGAATTGGGCTATCTCGCTTGTTTGTCTTACTTCGTATATAAACATGGCGCATAAGCATGAAACATTGGACGGTCAAGCCTGTGCATCGTCAAAAGGCTGCTGGGGCTTTCTTTTTTGCCATACGGATAAGGCATAGGCACATGTAATCAGCCACAGGAATCCGCTGGCAAAACCGGCAATAATATCAGTTGGATAATGTACACCGAGGTATACGCGTGTAATGCCGATCAGTGCAATAAGTATCACGCCACAGAGAATTGCCGGTACCATGGATCGGTTTTTCTGTCTGCGGTACCGGGCCCAGATAAAGAAGAGCATCCCGTACATGGCTGCAGCGATCGTAGCATGTCCACTGGGGAAGCTGTAGCCCGAAGCATGAGTCCAGAATTCCAATTCAGGACGAGGGCGCATAAAGTGAGCTTTGAGAATCGTATTCAGCAGCCAGGCACCCAATGAGGTTACGAGAAGCATCAGCGCCTCCCGGTACTCGCGCCATACTGCCAGCAGCAGGGCAAAGCCAAGCGACACAAAGACCGTAGAATAAAATCCGCCTAGATAAGTGAAGAACAGCATCGTACTTCGGAGCGGTTCCTCGTGATAGGTTCGTACTTCACGCTGGAATTCATTTTCCCATATATGAACCTGACCGCCGAATGCATTCTGAATCAGCCATGTGACCACGTTAAGGAGAATAAACGAGACGGCTGCTCCTGCAATCAGCACGAGAGTAATCGTAAGCCATAGGGGGAGGTTGGAGAGTTTGCGTCCTGAACGATCAGGAAAAGCTGGAGATGAGATAGGGATCGCCTTCTTTCATTTGTTATCGTTATGTTAAATTTAACCCGGTATTCACGACTGAACCCTGTTAGCGGCAAACATTCGTGAATGTTATGCTAAATGTGTACGAATCCAAAGCAACATGGTAGCAAAATAAGCCATGCGGTAACGAAATGTACACCAAAAAGCCTGCCTCTATTTTTGCAGAGGCAGGCTTTGATACCTGGAAAAGCGAAATTACTTGCTGCGCAGGCGTCCCAGTTCGGACACAAGTGCTTCAACTTCACTGATACTCAAGTTGGGTTTGTTCATGACAATATCATACACTTCATGGATATCTTCATACTGATCCAGCGAAAAAGCAGAAGCCTGCATCGCTGCACCACTGGCCATCCGAAGCTTGGTTTTGATTGCTTCAATCATGACTTCCAGATTTTCCGTTGTAGGTTGGGACAAATCCATCGGTACGTTCTCCCTTTCTGTAACAAAAGCTGATTTTGTTGTATTGTACCATGGATAGCTGTAGGGAACCAATATTTTGCGGTAATAGAGCGCATCGGTTAAAATTACTATAGATATGCGCATTTGAGGAGGGAATCTACTATTATATGATTAATCGCCAGTCAAGTCTGCTTCCCTATGACCAGCAGAACCGGCGTAATGTGAATCGGGACGGCTTAACGCAGTTTTTCCGGATGATTCACAGTCGTTATGTGCTGGAGGAGCTTGCCTTTGTGTGTATCGGTACAGACCGTTCAACAGGAGACGCTCTGGGACCGCTTATTGGCAGCGGACTGGAAGCACGAGGAATTCCCAATATCACAGGTACAATGGAATATCCCTGCGATGCCCATAATCTGCATGAACGTATTCCGCGGATATCCGGTGAACTAACTATTATTGCGATAGACGCCTGTCTGGGACAGCAGCGTTCGGTAGGTCTTTATAGTATTGGAGAAGAGCCGCTATTTCCGGCATTGTCGGTTGGAGGCAAATTTCCGGGCGTGGGCACATACAGTATCGCAGCCATTGTCAATGAAAATGGTCCCAAGCCCTACTGGACACTTCAGACGACTTCACTACGCCATGTGATGAAGATGGCAGAGGATGTTGTGGAAGCAGCCGTTCGTGGACTGGGTGTTACGGATTAAATGAGTACACAGCATTTGCCTGAATAATATGATTCGCATCTGATTTCATATAGAATAAAATCCATGATTATAGATGAACGATTTGTATACATTTCCGAAATAAGAGCACAGGGAGGCAATCATTCATGAACCAGCCTATACAGCAATCATCCGAACTTCTTTATTTTACCGATACCGGTGCAGGAGAGCCGCTCGTGCTGCTGCACGGTTTTATGGGCAGCTCTGCTTACTGGGATGAAGTTGTACCCGAACTATCCAAACAGTATCGTTGTATTGTGCCTGATCTGCGTGGACATGGACGAAGTCCGGCACCGGAAGGCTCTTACCGGATCGAGCAAATGGCAGAAGATGTTATTCGGCTGCTCGATCATCTGAATCTGGGACGGGTTACTGTACTCGGTCACTCGATGGGCGGTTATGTAGCTCTCGTCCTGGCCGAGCAATATGCAGACCATTTGAAAGCCTGGGGACTGGTGCATTCGACCGGATACGAGGATTCACCAGAAGCCCGCGAGAAACGCCTGCAGACCGTATCCAAAATCAACAGCGAGGGCGTGGCTGCATTTGTGGATGGGTTTATCGAAGGATTGTTCGCACCGGATTCGGTAGCTTCGCTGCCGCAGGCTGTACAAAAAGCAAGAGAGATTGGCTACCATACGCCTCCTCAGGGAGCCTGCGGTGCAGCCATGGCAATACGTGAACGTCCAGATCGCCGTTCTGTGATCGCTTCCTCTTCTCTTCCGGTACTGCTGATTGCAGGTGAGAACGATCATCTTGTTCCGGCAGAGCGTCTGTTTACTGCCGAGGGAGAGCAGATTACTACAGCAGTTATACCGGGTGCCGGACATATGAGTATGCTGGAAGCACCTCAGGAACTCATAGCGGTTATCAAGCAGTTTATCCAATAAGATCGACTATAGAATTATATTGAAGGCGGGATAGGGATGTTCAGAAAAGATTACCTCATGGGCATGATCGAGGATATGGCCAGCATGATCTCCAAAGCGTTCGGACTCAAGGAAGAAAAGAAATATACAGAAGCACTGTGGGAAGTCGACGATCTGATGCGCAAAAATTTCCGTTTGAATAGTGAACTGGTAAACCGAATGCCTACGGATGAAGTGATAGATATGTTCCGTGTAGGACCTACTGTCGAAGTGGATCAGCTGCAGGGATTGGCACGCATGATCGAGGTCGAAGCGGATATTTACGCAGCTGGTGGTCATGAGGAAGACGCGGTTGTGCGCCGGATCAAATCTCTGCATTTGTTCCTGTACAGTGCGGTAAATGGCGCGGATCGCAGTCTGCTGGATTATCCGCAGCATATTGATGGACTACTCGATCAGCTGGAAGAATACGTGCTTCCTGCTGCGGTAGAGAAACTGATGCTGGAATATGAAGAGCAGGAAGGCTATTATGATAATGCGGTAGATGCGCTTCGCCGTCTGAACGAGCTGGACCCTGCCGAAGGAAAGCAGACCGGCGCAGCCTTTTATGAACGTATGCTTCGCAAAAGTGACGAAGAGCTGCAGGAAGGCGGCATCACCCGGGCCGATATGGAAGCGGCGCATGCCCGGCTGCAAAATTGAAAAGGAAAGAAAGTGATTGTACATCATGGATTCACTCCAGAAATTGATTCACCAGCTGATCGAGAGCGGCGAGCTGATCTCGGCAACGCTCAGTCAGCGCCGCAAACGGGAACCCGATGCATTTAACAAAGTCATTATCAAGCCGGTTGAACTTAAAAAGCAGCTGCATTACCAGTTTGCTTATCATTATAATAATAAAGTTACTCATGAGAATGTACCTGCTGCCGAAGCGGAGCGTCCACTGATGGAGCTGTTCGAGCAGTCGATGCGCCAGGGTCTGCTGTGCACGACCGAGGCGGATTATCAGGTACTGATCAGCAAGAAATACAAAGTCTCCATTCTGACCAAAACCGCTACCAAAACAGAAGCCGATCTCAATCATAATCGCAAAAAGCGTTATATTCTGGATGAAGGCGAACCTGTTCCATTTTTGGTAGAGCTGGGCATTATGAATGCTGACGGCAAAGTATTCGCCAAAAAGTACGACAAGTTCCGCCAGATCAACCGCTTCCTGGAGATGGTACAAGATATACTGCCTTCTCTGCCGGAAGACCGTGAACTGACGATTGTGGATTTTGGCTGTGGCAAATCCTATCTCACATTCGCCCTGTATCATTATCTGAATATCCAGCAACGTCGTCCTCTGCGTATCGTCGGTCTGGATCTCAAAGCCGATGTTATTCAGCATTGCAGCCAGCTGGCTGACAAGCTGAATTATGACAAGCTTCAATTCCTGGTTGGAGACATTGCAGATTACAATGAGCTGGATCAGGTGGATATGGTTGTTACCCTGCACGCCTGTGATACGGCGACCGATGCGGCTCTGGAAAAGGCCGTTCGCTGGGATGCTTCGGTGATCCTGTCTGTGCCATGCTGCCAGCATGAGCTGTTCAGCCAGGTGGAGAACGATGCGCTCAGTCCGCTGCTGTCTCACGGTATCCTCAAGGAGCGCTTTTCTGCGCTGGCAACCGACGCGATTCGTGCCAAGCTGCTCGATCTGATGGGTTACCGTACACAGCTGCTTGAATTTATTGATATGGAGCACACACCCAAGAATATTCTGATTCGTGCGGTCAAAGGTTCTGCCGGCGATACAACGACGATGTGGCAGGAATACAGCGTGTTCCGCAATATGCTGCAAGCCCGTCCTTATCTGGAAAATGCCTGCCGCGATCTGCTTCCGCAGGAAACGGCCAGCGAAGCTGCTCTGTAAAATATATTCAAACGCCTATGCTTCAATGAAGCGGTGCAAACAGGTCATTTCAAAGATTAAAAGTCAAAGTAATGCAAAAGCCAAAGTAGCTCTCAGACTGCTCTGATCGAAGCGCATCTGTATCCTACGATTCTTTGTACTACTAATAGGAATGCTTCATATATTAACATCAACGGACTGTTTGTTTTGGCAGTCCGTTTTTTCTATATTCCAGAGAAAGGTATACTATTGATTGCGAGTATGGTTTATCCTTTTACCTGTTTGATTGAGTCTTGGGAACATGTGCGGTTAAAACTAGCCCATGTTCACACCACTGTGCTAAAATGTGTAAGGACATCATTACGGCACAGCACTTGGGTCATGTGGGAATACATAAGCCTGATATAGAGACAGGAATACAACCATACTGAAGGAGGACTGGTGGAGATTATTTCCGATATTATTTCACAACTACTGCACTGGGTAGAACAGCTCGGTTATGCAGGCATTATGCTGGGTTTGATGATTGAGGTCATTCCGAGCGAGATTGTGCTGGCCTACGGCGGGTACCTCGTATCTACAGGCAGTATCAATTATTTTGGAGCGGTGGCTTTTGGTACGATTGGTGGCGTGATTGCCCAGTTGTTCATTTACTGGATCGGACGGTACGGCGGACGTCCTGTATTGGAAAAGTACGGCAAATACATTCTGATCAAAAAAAGCCATATCGACCATGCGGAAAAATGGTTTGATAAATACGGCACAGGTGTTATTTTCACTGCGCGCTTTATTCCGGTAGTACGACACGCCATTTCGATCCCGGCAGGTATTACCAAGATGTCCCATGCCCGTTTTATTATACTGACTACGCTGGCAGTAATTCCATGGTCTGCCCTGTTTGTTTATCTGGGTATGGTGCTGGGCAGCCAGTGGGAGAATATCGATCAGATTGCGAGCAAATACACGACACCAATTCTGATCGTGGCGGTTGTGCTGCTGGCATCGTACTTTTTGGTTAAATGGAAGATGAAAAAGAAATAAATCATCCGAAAGGCGGCGAATAGAATGAGCAAGCGCAATCTGGCAGATAAATGGGAAGTAGCTATTACTCCGGAGCAATTTATGGAAGGTATGACACAGAACAAGGAAGCTTTCCATGATGGACATATCTTATTTAACTGGACTGATCTGGAAGATCATGAATTTTTCAAACTGCTTCAGCATCGTGATGATCTGCGCTCTATCATCATAGCGGCTGACTGGTGCGGCGATGTGGTTCGTAATATTCCTGTAGTGTTCCGTGCTTTTGAGGAAGCAGCTATTCCAACGCGGGTACTTATTCTGGAAGAGCATCAGGATGTAATGGATGAATATCTGACGATGGGCGGGCGCTCCGTACCGATTGTCATTATCACAGATACCGGTGGTCATGTACTGGGACAATGGGGACCGCGTCCACAGCATGTGCAGGAGTTGATGGTTGCTTTCCGTCAGGAGAATCCTGATCGCGAAGCACCGGACTACAAAGAAAAGATGGCCGAGGTACGCAAAGGAATGATGGAACGCTACGGAGAAGGTTCCGCGTCTCATGCGATGGTTATCCGCGAACTGCGTGAATTATTATCAGGAGTGTGAGGGATTTGTTCAAAATAGAGACTTTTTCGCTGGGACCGCTGCAGACCAATGCCTATCTGCTAATCGCAGAAGACAATGAACATGCAGTAGTCATAGATCCGGGGATGAACCCGGGCTCACTGATCCGGCGTATAGATACACTGAACCTGAAGCTGGAAGCCATTTTGCTGACCCATGCGCATTTTGATCATATGGGCGGCGTTCAGGAGATGCGTCAGCATTATGCCTGCCCGGTCTATCTGCACGATCTGGAAGCAGAATGGATGACCAACCCGCGGCTCAACGGATCAGCGATGTGGCCGGATGTGACGCCACCGATCACGGCAGAGCCTGCAGAATATGCGCTGGATAAAGGACAGAAGCTGGAGCTGATCGGTCACACCTTTACCGTCTACCATACACCGGGTCATTCACCGGGCAGTGTCAGCTTTCTGTGTGGAAAAGAACTGTTCTCCGGTGACGTACTGTTCCGCATGGGTGTGGGACGTACCGATCTGACTGGCGGCAGCGAGCGGGCATTGGTCGATTCGATTCGTACTGTATTGTACCGGTTTGACGATGAGACCAAAGTCTACCCGGGGCATGGACCGAGAACGACTATCGGAGCCGAGAAAGCGGGCAATCCTTATGTTCCTGCATAATGTAGCAGCATCTGCATGAACGTTTGTATGGTAGACAGAATTTTGCATCATCGCTTCTGTCTGCAGCTGGGTATTCATTTACAGAAGTTGATTTACTCAAAGACAATTACTTAGACAAGCAGACCGGATTTTTTCCGTCTGCTTGTTTTATTTTGGAAATAAAATGACACCAATCGACCTCTATGGACGTACTTTATAAAACGACTATTTTCACAAGGGTATTAAGATGGAATTTTCGGGATTAAAGTGGACACCACTTACTTATTGTAGTAGGATGTACAAATAAGGAGATAAGCTAGGGGGAGATAGACGATGCTGCATCTGGGAGAAAAAGTCGTAGTGGTCACTGATACCTTTGAGCAAAATCTGCCTGTAGGTGATTATGGATATATAATTGCGTATGACCGTAACCCTGATAATGCCTTCGATTATGTCATTCGTATTCCTAAAGCAAACCGTAACTTCTTTGTACCGGCTGGCGATATTGAGCCGGAGGAGACACTGCTGCAGCAGGAAGCAGAACGAATCGGACGCGAGGCGCTAATCGATTATGCTCTGGCGACACACAATGAAAAGTTATTTTTCCAAGTGATGAATGGTGAGGAACTTCCGGTACCTGAAGAACCTTTAACAGATAAAAGTACACAGGCTGATTTTGTCAAACAAATCAATCTGCGTGCTTGGATTTAAAAGAGTCGGCGCTGCCGGCTCTTTTTTTATTGCTGTCGCTTTAACGGATTGAATTGTAAGGGTATGTACCCTATAATGGAAAAAGTTATTTCCCGCTGGCTCAGCTGGCTATGTGGGCAGAAAATACCATTTTCTGTTCCGCCATCAGCTGCAGTCTGCGAGAGACCGGTACAGGATTGAAGGAGGGTTTATCAATGACGATTAATATTCAGGATGTGGAACATGTAGCCAGACTGGCGCGTCTGGATTTGAATGAAGAAGAAAAAGAACAATTCACCGCGCAGCTGGATGCTATTCTCAAATACGCAGAAAAGCTGAATGAGCTGGATACAGACAATGTCGAGCCAACTACGCATGTGCTGCATGTCAGCAATGTAATGCGCGAAGACAAAGTACATGAGAGTCTGCCTATTGAAAAGGTACTGCGCAATGCTCCCGATGATGAAGACGGACAGTTCAAAGTACCGGCTGTTCTGGAATAGACGCCAGCAGCCTGATCTCAAGCAACCCGAATTGAAGGAGGATACGAAGTGACTTTATTTGACCTGAGTCTGAATGAAATACATAACCGGCTTCATGCCAGAGATCTGGCAGTAACCGATCTTGTAGCACAGGCTTTTCAGACCATTAACGAACGTGATGACCGCATTCAGGCGTACCTGACACTGGATGAGGAAGCAGCCCAACACAAAGCGGCTGCACTGGATAAGAAAATGGCCAGCGGGGAAGCTCGTGGTTTGCTGTTCGGTTTGCCGGCAGGAATCAAGGACAATATCGTAACCGAAGGACTGCGTACGACCTGTGCCAGTCAATTTTTGCGTAATTATGACCCGATTTATAATGCGACCGTTATGGAGAAGCTGCAGCTGGCAGATTCTGTAACGTTGGGCAAACTGAATATGGACGAATTTGCCATGGGCGGCTCCAATGAGAATTCCAGCTTTATGCCGGTACGCAACCCATGGAATCTGGATTATGTACCAGGCGGTTCGAGCGGCGGCTCTGCAGCAGCAGTAGCAGCAGGCGAAGCTTATTTCACCCTTGGCTCTGATACCGGTGGTTCGATTCGTCAGCCGGCTTCCTACTGCGGGGTTGTTGGACTCAAGCCTACCTATGGTCTGGTATCCCGTTTTGGCCTGGTGGCTTTTGCGTCATCACTTGACCAGATTGGTCCGATTACCAAAAATGTAGAAGATTCCGCTTATGTATTACAAGCAATCGCTGGCTATGACGAGAAAGACTCCACATCAGCCAAGGTTGATATTCCTGACTATATCAGCTCGCTTACAGGCGATATCAAAGGTCTGAAAATTGCCGTTCCTTCCGAATATATCGGTGAAGGTGTCGATGCAGCAGTCAAGGAATCGATTATGAGCGCGCTCAAAGTACTGGAAGGTCTGGGTGCAGAGTGGGAAGAAGTATCTCTTCCATATACCGAGTATGCAGTAGCTACGTATTATCTGCTTGCCTCTTCCGAAGCTTCTTCCAACCTGGCTCGTTTTGACGGTGTACGTTATGGTGTACGTGCCGAGAACCCGGGCAATCTTCTGGAGCTGTATCATCAGTCCCGCAGTGAAGGATTCGGTCCGGAAGTGAAACGACGGATTATGCTGGGTACCTATGCACTGAGCTCCGGTTATTATGATGCTTATTATCTCAAAGCCCAAAAAGTACGTACATTGATTAAGCAGGACTTTGACAATGTATTTGCCAAATATGATGTTATCGTTGGACCAACAGCGCCGACAACCGCATTCAAACTGGGTTCCCAGGTAAATGATCCGTTGACAATGTATCTGAACGATATCCTGACCATTCCGGTGAGTCTGGCAGGGGTACCGGCGATCAGTGTTCCATGTGGATTCGTTTCCGGACTTCCTGTTGGCATGCAGATTATCGGCAAAGCCTTTGATGAACAGACGGTTTTGCGTGTGGCGCATGCATTTGAACAAAATACCGATTTCCACCAGCAGCGTCCACAGCTGTAAAACCATGTGAAGAAGGAGGACTATACCGATGTCTACAGCCAGATATGAAACAGTCGTCGGACTGGAAGTTCACGTTGAACTTCATACCCAATCAAAAATCTTTTGCGGCTGTTCTACCGCTTTTGGAGCACCGCCGAATACGCATACCTGTCCGGTCTGCCTCGGTCACCCGGGTGTACTGCCCGTGCTGAACCGTCAGGCCGTGGAATATGCAATGAAAGCAGCGATGGCGCTGAACTGCCAGGTTGCGGATGTGAGCAAGTTTGACCGCAAAAACTACTTTTATCCCGATTCACCGAAGGCTTATCAGATTTCCCAATTTGATCAGCCGATCGGAGAACATGGATGGATCGATATTGAAGTCAACGGACAGACCAAGCGAATCGGCATTACCCGTCTGCATCTGGAAGAAGATGCGGGCAAGCTGACCCATACCTCGGGCGGTTATGATTCCCTGGTCGATTTTAACCGTGTCGGTACACCGCTGATCGAGATCGTCTCCGAGCCGGAGATTTCTTCTCCCGAAGAAGCCCGTGCCTATTTGGAAAAGCTGCGCGCTATTATGCAGTACTGTGATGTATCGGATGTGAAAATGGAAGAAGGATCGCTTCGCTGCGATGCCAATATCAGTCTGCGTCCTGTCGGTCAGGCAGAGCTGGGTACACGTGCCGAACTGAAAAACATGAACTCTTTCCGCGGTGTACAGCGCGGTCTGGAATACGAAGAGCTGCGTCAGGCGCAAATTCTGGACGATGGCGAAAAAGTCGTTCAGGAGACCCGCCGCTGGGATGAAGCACTGGGCAAAACCATTTCTATGCGCAGCAAGGAAGAATCGCATGATTATCGCTACTTCCCGGACCCGGATCTGGTGACTCTTCATATTGATCAGCAGTGGAAAGATCGTGTACTGGCGTCGATTCCGGAACTGCCGGATGCGCGTCAGGCTCGCTATACGTCCGAGTACGGACTGCCTGCCTATGATGCAGCCGTTATTACTTCTTCCAAGCCGCTGGCTGATCTGTTTGAAGAGAGCTTGCAGTATACGGGAGATGCCAAATCGGTTGCCAACTGGATTCAGGGTGAACTGCTCGGTTATCTAAATGCCAACAACCTGGAGTTCTCCGCTGTTCCGCTTACCGGACAGGCACTTGGCGAGATGATCGGCCTGATTGAAAAAGGAACGATCAGCAACAAAATCGCCAAAACCGTCTTCAAGGAAATGCTGCAATCCGGCAAGAGCCCTCAGCAGGTCGTTGAAGAACAGGGATTGACCCAGATCAGTGACGAAGGTGCGATCAAGACGATTGTGCAAGAAGTCATTGCTGCCAATCCGCAATCGGTTGCTGATTATCAGGCCGGCAAGGACAAAGCCATTGGCTTCCTGGTTGGACAGGTTATGAAACAAAGTAAAGGCAAAGCCAATCCGAGCATGGTTAATCAGCTGCTGGCCGAATTGCTGCCGCGCTAAATACAGCGTATAATTTAACAGGATTCACGACATACAGAGAATTAGAGGACATGCCAATCGGGGCATGTCCTTTTTAAAATAACCACGGTCCATACAGCCTGTTTTCAGGCTGCTGGCTGTTAGAGGAGACGCCGATCATGATACGCCAATGCTCACTGCAAGATGATGATGTAGTAAGACAGATCTGGGCGCTGCAGCATATTGCTTACCGGATGGAAGCGCAATTGATAGGGGTCAAAGAGCTGCCGCCGTTAATGGATACAGTAGAGAGTATTCGCCGCTGCGACGAGACGTTTTATGGGTACTTTAATGAAGAGGAAGAAATTCAGGGTGTGGTCGCTGTAGAGCAGGAAGAACCGGACACACTGACGGTCTCGCGCATGATGGTACATCCTTCTGCCGCAAGACAGGGAATTGCCAGCAGATTATTGTCTCATGTATTTGAACAGTATCCTGATGTGCCATTGTATATTGTATCTACAGGTACCAAAAATGAACCGGCAGTCGGTTTGTATCGCAAGCACGGCTTTCAGCCCATAGAAGCTTTTGAAGTAGCTCCCGGTGTGGAACTGACTACTTTTCATCGTCATAATCCAGACATTAAGAATGAACAGGAGGTGTAATGATAAGTATGGGAAGTCCCTGGTTCATTGATAATATGAATATTTTATTTCGTCTGCTCGCTGCAATGCTAATGGGTGGGCTGATTGGCTGGGAACGGGAGCGTTCGAGCCACGCGGCTGGACTGCGTACCCATATTCTGGTCTGCGTCGGTTCAGCGCTGATTATGATGCTGTCTGTATACGGCTTTGCAGATTTTATCCATGAGACCAATGTACGTATAGATCCAGCGCGTCTGGCGACAGCTGTTATTTCCGGAATCGGGTTTCTCGGAGCGGGTACTATTCTGTTTACTGGCAAAGCGATTACTGGACTGACTACAGCTGCCTCACTCTGGGTAGTAGCAGCTATTGGTCTGGCGATCGGAGCAGGGTTTTATTTCGCGGCCTTTGTCACTACGCTGCTGGTTTTACTTAATCTTTGGGTACTGAATATTGTCGAGCAGCGCTATATCCGGCGCAGCAAAGCCCACGCGATTACTATTGAAGGCATATCCGGCATACTGACACTGGAACGGGTATCCAAGTTTTTATATGCCGAGAATATTACGATCAAAAGAATCACTTTTATCAAGGAACGCAGCGGACATACCTTATCTTCCGACACGCTGCTTACCGAGCTGCGCATGAACGTGGAGATTCACCATGAATATAATCCGATGGATATTATTAGCCGCATGCAAAAGATCGACGGAGTTACAGCTGTCTCCATCGAATAGGTGAATGAACAAATATCTGTTCGTAAATACACTATGCAATATGTAAATACACCGAAAATATCGGACATACCTATCGTCAGCGGTATGGAAGGAGGAATCAATATGGCGAACTCCCCGTCCAGACTCCCGCTCAAACGCAAGTTTATTGCTGTACTTCTTGCAGCTATTTTACCGGGTTTTGGTCATATTTATCTTGGACTGGCACAGAAAGGCATTCAGTTTATCGCTTTGCTGCTGCTGGATATTACAGCACTCGTTTACTTTACGTCCCAGGGAATTCAGATTAATCTGCCATTCCTCGGTTTGCTGGCGCTTCTCGTACCGGTGATTTATTTTTATAACGTATATGATGTACTGCAATCGACCGATTGGATCAACGAGCATATTCGGGCCTATGTTCCTTTCAAAAAGAAGAATCGGCCTTATGCCGGTCTGCGTGGTATCAGCTTTGGCCTACTGCTGATTCTGGAAGGTACTGTGATCTGTATTCTGCTGCTGCGTCCCTATTGGCTGCGCAATGTTGTCAGCTTCTGGGGTGGCTATCTGACCGCATTTGTATGTTTGCTGATCGGAATACTGCTGCTGACGTTTCAGGGAATACGCATCTACCGCGCCCTCCACAAAGGATCGCAGGAGAAGACGGGAGGTGCTATCCATGCCCACAAAAATTAGAGTCGGCAGGATTACAGCTTCCTTGCTCTGGCTGGCTGTGGGTATTCTGGTATTTCTTGACCAGTGGACCGGTGGTGGGCAGCTGCTGTGGCTGCTGACATGGTGGCCGGTAATACTTGTCGTTTGGGGAATCGAATATATTATTTTTTATCTTTTGTCACGTCGGCGTTTGTTCCGACTTCGGATGGATATAAAAGGGATGCTGATCGCATTGCTTGCAGCAGTATCCATTTTCCTTGTAACCGAGCAGAATCAGTATTTATATTTGTGGAGCAGAGTCAGTCTGGATTTGACGGCAGCTTCAGCTGAATTCAGCGAAGCATCGGGTACACGTACCGAACTGGATAGCCTGACAGTCCCGATCACCGAAGAGACGGATGAATTGAATGTAGAAGGTATTAACGGCGATTTGATTATTCACTCCGGTAGTGTAGATCAGATTCAGATCCGGCCTGTAGTATGGGTAGATGAGGTAGAACGGGAAGAAGCCAAAAAGATCGCCTTATCTACCAAAATCAACTTTACCGAGGGACAGGATATCGATATTCGTCCAGAGACGACCTCCTATGGTGAATCCAGCAATCGTCAGCCTCGGGTCAATATGGAGATTACTTTACCAGCCAGCCGTCATTTTGATATCAATGTCCAGACGACCAATGGCAAGATTACCATGAGCAGTATAGAAGCACTGCGCAGCATTTCAGTGCGCAGCGGCAACGGAGGTCTGGTGCTTCGTGATCTGTTAGGTGATGTCAAAGCGCAGACAACCAATGGCAATATGGAACTTACTTCTATACTAGGAAATGTGAACGCAGAGACCAATCAGGGCACGTTCCGGGCCAATGATATTAGTGGAGCTGCCAGGTTGTATACACAAGTTGGTGATGTTTCGCTTACCGGAGGACTTGGGGATATCGACGTGAATACACGCAATGGTAATATCTTTGTCGATGAAGCCAATTTCGAGACACGGGCAGAGACGCTGAACGGCAATATCGAGGTGCGTTCTGTCAGTATAGGCGGAGACTGGTCTATATACAGTGCGGTTGGCGTCATCAATCTGTATTTACCTGCAGCCGGCAATTATGAAGTTTCCGGTTCCAACAGCTATGGCACAATCAAGACAGATTTACCATTAGAAATAAAAAATAAAGCTGTCAGTGGAACATTTGGCACTGCTGATCATACGATTCGGGTCGATGGCAATGGCGATCTGAACATACTGCATAATACAGACTCGATTATCAAAGACAATGATCAGCAGCAGATTGCCCCTTCAGCAGGTGAAAAGGAAACTACAGATACTCCAGATACTCTAGATACTCCAGCAGCAGACACACCAGCTGGCAAAACAACGACAGAGCCCATTCTGGAGTCCAATAGTAATTCCTCGACCGCAAAATGATGAATAACGTTCAGTGTTTGCCGCATTCTCAACAAAGTAAGGGTTGCTTTGGAGCTCCAGCAGCATCGTTGACAAGCTTCTCCGGCAACCTTTACAATGTGAAGGGCAATCTGTACAAAAGCCTGCATTATCATCTGGCGGTTTCTGCAGGACAGCCCAGCAGTGTGAGCTGGATGATGATCCGGCACTTCCTTACCTGCAACCAGGAAGGATGGTTCTGCAATACAATCTGCTGGCTAAGCTTGCAGTAAAAGTCTGCAAGCAATCTTGCAGTATGAATCCGCAAGCTAATTTTACAGCTTGATTGTACAGTATGCTCTCGCAGCAAAAGACTGACTAGCCTAAAGCAAAATGCAGTTTGCGTAGTTCAACAAGGCGGTGGACCAGATGACAACACGTGTTCAACATGCACTCGAACAACTGAAAACCAGTGGCGTACGAATCACACCACAGCGTCATGCCATACTCGCTTATTTGCTGGAGTCCATGGAGCATCCGACAGCTGATGAGATCTATCGGTCACTGGAACCGCAGTTTCCCAGCATGAGTGTTGCGACGGTATATAATAATTTGAAAATGTTTATCGAAGCAGGGATGGTTCGCGAGCTTACGTATGGAGATAGCTCCAGCCGCTTTGACGCGAACGTTACTGAGCATTATCATATTATCTGTGAGCAATGTGGCAAAATTGAAGATTTTAATTACCCTTCACTTCGCGAAGTCGAGAATCAGGCAGAACAGCATACAGGCTTTCAGATTTCCGGTCATCGGATGGAATTGTATGGAATTTGCACCGATTGCAGAGATTGATAGTAAAGGTTAATTTCAGCAGCACGGGATCAGGATATCCAGTGCTGCTTTTTTATTAGCTTCACAAACGACACAATTACATACAGGAGGCTGTATTGAGCAGACAGAAGCGGGCGCGTATGAACAAAAGTCGTAGAGTCAGACGTTGGTGGATAACAGCATGTGTTTTGATCATAGCAGCGGCAGCAGCTTATATCATGATTCCCAATCCCTTTCATGAAGATCCGGACTGGAAAGGAATCGACAAGCCAATCTTCGTCAAAGGAGAGCTGATGGATTATACAGCGCAGGGGACAGGAGATTCTCTTCAGATTCCGTTGCCGGTTCTTCAGGCAGAAGTAGATCCAAATATTAGATATGAACAAGCTACCCAATCGATTATTTTGACATCAAATAGCAGCATTATGCATCTCAAAGAAGGAAGTACCCAGGCAGAACTGAATATGAAGCCGGTTCAGTTACGATTTGCTCCTGAACAGCAGCAGCAGATAATGTATGTCCCATTGGCACCACTCAAGCAGATTTACCATATGGATGTACATGAAGACCCTGATACAGGAGCGGTAATCCTAATGCGTGCAGGAGACCAAATCCAATATGCCAGTGTGTCTGCCGGCGGTAGTGGACAGACTGCAGCACTGCGAAGTGCAGCCAGTATTCAATCCCGGGTATACAGTGATGTACCGGACGGCACGCATTTGAGAGTTTGGCAGACAGGCGATGAATGGCTAAAAGTACAACTGGATAATGGAATTACCGGTTATATGCAGCGCAAGTCTGTTCAATTGGGCGAGTTAACGACTATTCCTGTCCCTGCTATTCCGGATAACCGGGTACAGACCGAATGGAAAGGCAAAAAAGTCAATCTGGCATGGGAAGCTGTATACGAACAGCGCCGTGATCCGCATACGATTGGCAAACTGCCGGGCATTAATGTGCTCAGTCCGACATGGTTCGAGATTATTGATGATTCTGGCAATGTCAGAAGTAAAGCGGATATGGAATATGTGAACTGGGCGCATCATCGTGGTATTGAAATATGGGCGTTGCTCAGTAATGGATTTGATGCTGACCGGACTACAGAAGCTTTGTCCAGCTACGAGAATCGGCGCCGCATCATTACACAGACCCTGGAATATGCCAAAATGTATCAGCTGGATGGCATTAATATTGATTTTGAGAGTGTGTATACTACAGACGGTCCGAATGTAACCCAGTTTATTCGTGAGCTGAAGCCGCTGGCAGCCGAGCACAGTCTGGTATTATCGATGGATGTCACACCCAAATCCAATAGTGAACTCTGGTCCAAATTTCTGGATCGGCAGTCACTTGCACCCTCACTCGATTACATGATGGTTATGGCATATGATGAGCATTGGGCATCCAGTCCCGAAGCCGGTTCGGTAGCCTCTCTGTCCTGGACAGAAAAAGCAATGCGACGTGTACTGGAAGAAGATGAGGTGCCGGCTGACAAACTGATACTCGGTATCCCTTTGTATACGCGGATATGGACAGAGAAGTCCGAGAACGGGCAAACCAAGGTATCATCCAAAGCAGTAGGTATGGAAAGCATCGCCAATCTACTGGCAGACAAAAAACTCAAGCCACGTCTGGATACGGCTACAGGCCAGAACTATGTAGAGTACAAGGACAAAGACGCAACCTACAAAATCTGGATCGAAGATGAGCTGTCACTAAAAGCAAGAATCGCGCTTGCCCGCAAACTCCAGCTGGCAGGAATAGCGTCCTGGACCCGGAGCCTTGGCGACGAACGTGCCTGGGATACACTATCCGAATTCAAATAAGTACCATTTCATATCATCGACTATAGACGATACCCTTATAAGTCACTAAGCATATATACCAGTCACCTGCCCTACACATTAGCCATCAAGCGTATATAATAGTCACTCGTCATGCATATCAGTCATTAAGCGTATAAAGTGGTCACTCGTCATGCATATCAGTCATTAAGGGTATATAGCAGTCACACATTATGTACATCAGCCATTAAGCATATATAGTGGTCACACTTCATGTACATCAGTTATTAAGCAGATATCGTCATGATTTATATACACCAGTTACTAAACCAATATACTCATCGCCATGTATATGCCTTACCAGAAGCTAGATACAAATCTAATATTATTTCAGCCCTGTTGAGCGCTACGCTTAACAGGGCTTTTTTTATGAAAATCAGCAAATTGATTAATACAGGCAGGAAAGGTATTCCAAAATGTAGAAATTAACCCTGAGCCAGAAAAACAAAAATATACAAATCTCCATACAAATAAGGGAGGATCATGTGGAATTAACCAATCTTTCGTTTCTAAATGAAAGTTTCAACAACCGTAAAGTAGTCGGAGCCGTAGCATCCAAAAGCAATAGCAAACAGTTCAATGGTTCATTGCTGCATGATTTTGAAGTGTTAATCATCGTTGTTTGCCGTCAAGATCTGGAAGAGGAAGTCATAGAGCATCGGATGGACATTTCCAATACACATATTCAGGTC